>JAISNV010000019.1 GCA_031276035.1 Bacteroidales bacterium
CTCTGAACGGAAATCTATAGGTACATCTACACAATATTTTTGATTGCTCGCTATCTCGTTGCTCAAAATGTCATCTATGTACATAAACTGTGTTAACATACTGCCTCCAATTGAACACATAAAACCATAAGACATATTAGTTGATACGACACTTGCAATAACGCCGCTTTGGCTGGTAACGGTATACACCTGATTAGTCAAAATGTCTGTATATCCATAAGAATATTCAGGTGTTTCAGGGATAGGATTCATATAAATATTCGCATTATTAACTTGTACACTATTTGCATGAGCGGTAAGAGCAATAATATCAATAAAGGCGCCTGTCGCATTCCCATGCTCCGGTGTAGTAATAATAAAATCTTTACAGGCTTGTTCTCTGGAAGCAATCATAGTAATAGATGGATTAATATTATATGTGGAATGTATTGTACAAGGTTTATCTGCATTTAATGCAATAGCATCAATATCATAAAAATTTCCATTAGATTCACCCTTATTCAGATTATCAAAAGGATTTCCGCTTGTATGCACAATTGAAGTATTATCGTACAAACCTGTAATTGTGAGAAATATTGGAGAAGTGGGATTAGAATCAATCATAACAGAAGCTAACTGTTTACCACAATATTTTATTGGAAATGTTTGATCATATGTATGTGAAGATTTCATTTGATATTGAGGATCCGGAGATTGAGACAATTCATAAGTCTGAGAATTACCCTGAAAAACCGCAATCTGTCCGCCTTGAACAACCTCAACCCAGGAGCCGGTTAAGCCGACTTTATATTCCGCTAACTGGCTTGATCCCGCCGGATGCTCCGCACCAACCATATATACCTGTCCCCGGTTTAGGGTTATCTCAAAAGGAACATTTTTTGGCTTGCCGTCATTGGTAGCTAACTTCGGCGTAATACGGACCCGGGTATTATTGGTCGTAGCAAGGATTGCAAATTGTGCAGCAAAAACCCCTCCGCAATTATCAAGATAATATCTCGTACCTGCGGTTGTTATAGAATATTCTTTCCCCAAACATCTAACTGGGAGTACAATTGTTGCATCAAAAGAAGTATTTGCTTGATTTGAAGCATATATACTAATATTATCAAGTGATGTGATAACTAAACCGGTGCTTACAACACTACCATAAACATCAGTATATGCTTCGTTATATGGAATGGTAACTTCTGTTACTTGCATAGCACCGACAACAAAATTTTGTGTGTAACCTGTGTTAGGATTAACAATAGTACCCGTTGTAGCATTTCGAGCAATAATTGTTAAGCGTAATTTCTCCATATTTGGATCGCCCCCGGCATTAGGATAACATCCTTTTTTCGCATTCTTCATAAAAGTTACCCAAAACTCTTTACCCTCTGTTGATGGAGCCGCACTTTGAGGAAATACTTTTATTACAATTAAAGAAAAAATAATTAAGATTAATATTTTTTTCATAAACATCTTTGTAGAACCAATTGAAAATAATAAAAATAAAAACAAAATAAAGTCTAATAAAACATTAAACAACTATCATTTGACTTTAAATTAAATATATGAATAACAATGTAAACATTACATCATTTTTTAGAAAAAAAATACTTACAAATGTATAAAATTTTTATAAAAAAACAAAACAATCTTTTAATTTAATAAAAATTTCTTTTCCCCATTTCAATATATTAACAAAATTGATACGACAAAAAATAATTATTAAAAATAAAACAACGTTATTTATAAAATATTTAAGCATAAAAATATTATTTTTGCAGGCAAAATCATGTTTCATGAAACATCTATTTTTCTATATTGTTTTTTTTATAATCATATTCGTATCTTGTGATTCAAACACACCTGTTAACTCAAACACTGATAATGTTTCTGGTAAAAACCATATAATTGTTGAAACAGGAAATAAAACTGATAACGGATTAATGTATTCGGACTTCTTCTATAGTGATAATTTTTATAAACCTATTAATAAAGATTGTCCTATATATATTATTCCGGCAAATAAAAACAGTAATGTTTACGCTTACTTTTTTATTAATGATAAATCTGATAAAACCTCTTTAATTCCTATATTCAGTGATGATAATGGAAACCTGTTTCATGAGGAATGTAAATTTAAAATCAATTATATTGATTTACAAAACAATGATAAAATTACTGTTAATTATACCGAAACTAAAAAGAAGTTATTTTTTAAATCTAAAAAAGAATATAATCATACTTTTACCAAAAATATATCTAATAATAATTTCGTAAAAAACAGGTACAAAAATGAAGTGTTTGATAGTTACAAGTTAATAGATGATATTAAATATGGCACTGCTGTAGGATATTGGACAAATTATTCTACCGAAGGAGACAATGATAATTATATTGATATTGTTAAAAGTCAGGCTAAACATTTGGTAAAATCTCAAAAAAAACTTGATCTTTACATGGATATATATTATCCTGAAAATGACTTTGTAGAAAAGAGGCCTTTGATTATGATGATTCATGGAGGCGGATTTTTTATTGGTGACAAAAAGAATTCCTTTATGCAAGATATGTGCCCATATCTGGCAAAATGCGGTTATACGGTTGCTTCAATAGATTATCGTTTAGGATATATTCCTTCTCAAGCCAACATAGACAGAATCGGTTATCAAGCTCTACAAGATGCAAGAGCTGCAATGAGATATCTTGTTAAAAATGCAAATAAATACAACATTGATACTGCAAGAATTTATGTGGCCGGCACAAGTGCAGGCGCAATTACAGGTTTAAATATGGCCTTCATGGAAGAAGAATTTATTCCAGAAAGTGTAAAAGGCGGATTTTTAAGGTCTCCATTGGGTGGATTGGATGACAGCGGCAATAAACATAAAGAGTCTTTCAAGGTTAAAGCTGTTATTAATATGTGGGGCGCCGTACATGACTCTGCTATGATATCACCAAATAAAGATATTGCAATTCTATCTGTTCACGGCGATGCCGATATGGTGGTTCCTTACGAGCACGCAAATCCATTTTTAGATGCTGGAAAAATTGCAGAATGGCTTACTAATAAACTTTGCGGCTCTAAAGTAATTCATCGCAGAGCAAAGGAAAATAAATATTCTTCCGAAAAATTAATTCCGATTCAGGGAGGAGGACATGGCCCCATATATGATGAGAAAAATCAACTCAATGACAATTATTATATGATTAAAGATGAAATGACTTCTTTTCTTTATAACTTAAACAATAAAGATCTTAATGAAATAACTATTGATGATCTTAATGTTAATTTCGAAGATAATATCATCAAGATCAATCCGACACATGAAAGCATTCACAGTTATTATATAAATGTTGTCGGTGGCTGTATAACTCAAGATAAAAAAAATAATTATAATACTACCTGGTTCTCAAATGTAAATGATAGATTCTACGAATTTCATATTACAAATAAAATCGGGGCGTGTAAAACTTTAAAACTTTATGTCAACTAATATAGAAAACAAAAATATCAGTAAAAAAACTGCAATATCAATATCAGGAAGTATCGCTGTTGCTATCGCTGCAATAATGTGGGGCGTTGACGGCGTATTATTAACGCCAAGATTACTCGATAACACCGGTCATCCTCTGAATACGAGCTTCGTTGTTTTTATATTACACCTAATTCCTTTTATTATAATGAATTTTGTGTTTTATAAACAATATAGCACTCTTAAGCAATTTAATTTAAAGGATTATATATACATGACCTTAGTTGCACTTCTGGGCGGCGCACTGGGAACAATGTGTATTGTGAAAGCTTTGTTTTTGGTAAATTTTCAAAATCTTACTATTGTTGCATTATTACAAAAACTACAACCGATATTCGCAATAATTCTTTCCGTAATTATACTTAAAGAAAAATTATCAAAGCAATATTTCCTTTGGGCTGCATTAGCTTTAGTTTCAGGATATATTATGACATTCGGGTTCAATTTACCTGCATCGGCCGACGATAATATTATTCAAGCATCGCTATATGCCCTTGGCGCAGCGTTTTGCTTTGGCTCATCAACAGTTTTCTCAAAAATATTGCTTAATAAGTACACATCGCCTACCATCACGTTTTTCAGATACGGATTTACTACGATTATAGCCTTAATTATATGTTTAATCTCCGGATCTCTCCTTCAATTTCAGATAGTTCCGATGAAAACTTGGGCGATATTTTTATTGATTGGTTTTACAACCGGTTCGGGCGCAATATTTCTTTATTATTACGGTTTAAAGAAAATCAAAGCTTCTGTATCAAGTATTTTAGAATTATTTTTCCCAATTACTGCGGCTCTTTTGGATTATTTCATCAATAATAATACGATGACTGCCGTTCAATGGATTGCTGCTGCAATAATGATATTCTCAATAGTCAGATTATCCAAGAAAGAATAAATTTATATTTGTAACTTAAGATTTACAAATTCATTAAAACAAGTTCGAAAAAAATTCATAGGTAATCCAACCTGATGTAGCAATTTTCAAACCGGTACCGAAGACAAATCCTAATAGTGAAGCAAATCCGGATTTAAAAGCTATTGCCGAATCTTTTCCGCTTATTAATTCTCCTACCACTGCTCCAAGAAACGGGCCAACAATAATTCCCCATGGAGCAAAAAAGAATCCTATAATCAATCCTATTGCCGAGCCCCAAGTGCCCCATTTACTACCTCCGAGTTTTTTCGTACTCCAAACCGGAACTACATTATCAATAACAGTAACAATTACCACTATTCCGGCCAACAACCACATATATTCAGAAGTAAAAGGGTGCCTACTGCTCAACTGCAACATTAACAATCCGATAAAAGAAATAGGCGGTCCAGGAAGTACAGGCAAAACGCATCCCAAAAGTCCGACAATAATAAAAATAGCCCCCAATATATACAAAAATATATCCATAATTATCAAAATTTAAATTTTATTCCTAAACCGAAACTTTCATGAAATTGTACTTTTGGAACATTTTTTACAACAACCTGCACACCGTTAATCTCCTCATATACAGGAAATTTTATATCATCATCGTAAACCAATCGCCAAAATAAATTAGTACTAAAATGTTTAGTTATTGAAAATACGAATTTTCCTTCCCAATCAATATCAAAATTCCATCTATTAGCTTCTTTTTCATCCAAATAATTATTATGTAACTCAAGTTTGGATGAAATATCAATTCTTTTTGCAACAGTTTGATTATATTTAATCACAAAATTAAACCCGATCTCCGACCTGAATTTTTTACCGGGATTTATCATAACTCCAAACTCATCATATACGGCAGGCGTTACTCCGAATGAACCTTTATTTGCCAGTTCTTCATTCAACACAAAAGTAAATTTACCTGAAAGCGCAGATGCAAATATTGAAAGCGGCTTAACCGGAATAATTTCCACGCCCCAAGAAATCGTCAAATAAGCAGGAGCAAAAAAAGCCGAAATATAAACGGAATCATTGGGATAAGTATAACCGTAATCAAATTGCGATTTCAAATCAACAAGTAAAGAGTAAGATAATACTTTATTTAGTCGGTAATTCAATTGAGAATAATAATTGAGTTTATCATCAGTTTTTCTTATTGGCGCATCAACTTCGGCGAGCAACATTTTACCGTAACCCAATGAAAGAGAGTTGATATAAGTAATTGTTTCACGTTCATAGCTCACTTTGCCGTCGAATAAAACAGTTCCGGCGATGGAATTATTACCGCCAGCCGACCAATTTGTATATGAATATTGATTGAAAGTTAAGCTCGTGATAAAGGAATGTTTCCAATATGAAACTTTTTTGATACTATCTGCAGTCGGAATACTATCTTGCGTAACTAAGAGTAATGTATCCGTGCTATACCGGGCGAATACAACATTACTACATATCAACATGCATAATACCAATATCAATTTCCGACTAAACATTTTATTTTAACGCTGTATTAGAATTAATATTATTTTAAATATTTATCAAGCCAATTTTTAAATTCCCGCTGCCATAAAACAGCATTTTGCGGTTTCAGAACAAAATGTGTTTCATCATTAAAAAATAATAGACGAGCCGGAATATCCTGCAGTCTCGCACAATTGAAGGCTTCCAAACTTTGTGTGTAAGGAATTCTATAATCATGTTCTCCAACAATAATTAAAATCGGAGTATCCCATTTGTTTGCAAAAAGATGCGGAGAAAATTCCGCATAACTTTTTGGTTGCGGATTTAACCAATAAGCTCCTTCATAATCGTAATTAGTGAAAAAGTTTTCTTCAGTTGAACCGTACATGCTGTAAAAATTGAAAATTCCACAATGAGATATGAAAGTCTTGAAGCGTTTATCATGGTTTCCGGCCAACCAGTAAACAGAATAACCGCCGTAACTCGCACCCACGGCTCCGAGTCTATCTTCATCAATAAATGGTTCTTTTGATAAAATATCAACAGTTTGCAGATAATCTTGCTGATTCAATCCGCCGTAATCACCCGAAATCTGATCATTCCATTCCTGTCCGAAAGTCGGTAATCCCCTCCTATTCGGCGCCATTACAATATAACCGTTAGCAGCCATCATTTGAAAATTCCAACGATACGACCAGCCATTAGTAACATCCGATTGCGGACCGCCCTGGCAAAATAAAATTGCCGGATATTTATCATTTTCATCAAAAAATGGAGGATAAATTACCCAAACAAGCATATCCTTATCGTCAACGGTTTTAATCCATCTTTCTTCAACCTTTCCCATTTCCAAAGTCGATAATAAGTTATCATTAACATGAGTAATCTGCATTTCTTTTCCCGTTTTGATATCAATTTTAAATATTTCATTGGGATATGACATTGTTTGTTTTACACCGATAATAAATTTACCGGCAGGAATATATTCTACATAATTATGTGAGCCATTTGTGATTTGAGATATTTTATTTCCCTTTAAATTTAATTCATAAATATTATATGCCGCATGACGGCCGCTGATAAAATATATTTTATCGCCGTTTTTACTCCACTTAAAATCATGACTGCTCTGATCAAAACCTTCGGAAAGGTCTTTTACTTCATTTGTTTTAAGATTGATAAGCATTATGCGTTCCTTATCGGCTTCAAAACCCGGAGTTTCCATACTTCTCCAGACAATATAATTATTATCTGGGGAAAATACGGGATCAAAGTCGTAACCTTCATTAAATTCAGTAATATTCTTAGTTGTCTTATTGTGAACATCATAAAGATAAATATCCGAATTTGTACTAATTGAATATTCTTTTCCTGTTAACTTTTTGCAAGTATAAGCAAGGAGTTTACCATCGTCAGACCACGCAACCTGCTCCATTCCGCCAAAAGGATTCATAGGCGAATCAAATTTCATATTTTTTAGAATATCAGTACCGGCGCTGATATTTCCGTCAGCAGATAGAATTGTAACAAATAAATGACTATAAGCGTAATCATGCCATGAATCCCAATGCCTATACATCAAATCATCAAAAATACGTGCATTAATCAAAGGTAAATCAGGATTTTCCTCAGCCGGAGTTTTATCTAATTTCACATCTTGCGCATATACAATTTGTTTTCCGTCGGTAGAAAATTTGAAAGAGTTTATTCCATCCTTAATATTACTGACTTGAGTAACATTTGCACCTTGATAATCGGCAGAAAATATTTGCATTCCGTTATTATCACTTAAGGCAAGAAAATATATAAGATTATTTGTAGGATGAAATACAGCATTATAAATTGATCCTGTAAAATCTATAAGTTTGTGTGAAACATCATCTTTCAGATTTAGCAGGTAAATATCTCTATTACCGGTGTTTTTTTGAAGATCATAGTTAGTAATTCCGTAGATAATTTTAGATTGGTCGGGCGATAACTGTACATCGTTTAATCTGCCGAAACGCCATAAATCTTCAGGAGTCATTGCTCTTTTTTGTGCAAAAGAACAAAACGACAATAATACTAATGAGATTAATAAGAATTTTTTCATATAATTAATATTAAGTTTGTTATTTGATTTGATATTATAATATAAATTGATATGATGCATTGCATCTACAAGTTAAGTCTGAAATCAAAATTAAAATGCAAATATAATTTAAAACTCAGGAAGAATTGGAAATGATTTATTCCTTTTAACGATTTTTTATAATTGCAATAATACCGGAGATTTGTTTTTGTAAACAATACTAATAAGACGCTGATAAATCGGTTTTATCCATTTTAATATGTTTTATTTATTTTATAAGTTTTTTATATTAACTTTGCAAGTACAAAAACTCGAGTGTTATGGCAAATTTTTTAAATCCGGGAAAACCGCGACAATTTAATATTCAGACCCGACATTATGATCCTAAAAAGGAACATGAGAAGATGAAGGAAAAGAAAGCAGAAGGAAAAAATGAGGAATATAACGAATATCGTCGCGAAATGATGCGTAGTGAATGGAAAACTCAACGTATAGAAGAAAAAAAGAGCAAGACACAAAAAAGACTAATTATTTATGTCATTTTGGCAGCGCTTCTTTTGGCATTTATTTTGATGATCTAAGGAACTTTAATTGAATATAGTATGTCTGATCTTATTAGGCTTTTACCTGAAAATGTTGCTAATCAAATTGCCGCCGGTGAGGTTGTACAACGCCCGGCTTCTGTGGTAAAAGAACTATTGGAAAACGCGGTTGACGCAAAAGCTTCTAAAATAACTCTTATTATTAAAGATGCAGGTAGATTGTTGATACAAGTAATCGACAACGGTATAGGCATGTCCGAAACCGATGCCCGATTGAGTTTCGAAAGGCATGCAACTTCAAAGATACATTCCGCAGACGACCTCTTCAAATTAAACACTTTAGGATTTCGCGGGGAAGCATTAGCTTCTATCGCTGCCGTTGCACAGGTTGAAATGAAAACCAAAAAAGCAGACAATGAACTCGGCACTAAAATAATTATTGAAGGAAGTAAATTGGTTTCTCAAGAGGAATGCACCTGTGATACAGGCACTTCTATCTCTGTGAAAAATCTTTTCTTTAATATTCCGGTTAGAAGAAACTTTTTGAAATCTAATACTCAGGAGCTTAAATTAATCATTGAAGAATTTTACAAAGTTGCTCTTATTAATCCGCACATTCATTTTGCAGTTTATAATAACGACAATTTATTATATGATTTAATTCCTGAAAATTTCAAGCAACGTATTGTAAACCTTATAAATAAATCATACAAGGAAAAATTAATTCCTTTAGAAATAGACATTGAAAATATTAAGATTTCAGGATTTATTTGCAAACCTGAACATGCTAAAAAATCGCGCGGCGACCAATATTTATTTGTAAATAATCGTTTTATAAAACATCAATACCTGAAACACGCTATAGAATCTTCTTATCAGGAGATTATTCCCGCAGATATGTTTCCGATGTTTTTTATTAAAATTGACATTGAACCGGAATTGATTGACGTTAATATTCATCCGACAAAAACAGAAATCAACTTTCAGGATGCGAGTACTTTGTATTCCATTTTGAAATCAGGAATGAAAAGAGCTTTCGGGTCTTTCAGCATTCAAGTACCTTCTATTGATTTTGGCAGTACTCCGGAATTTGCTCCTATTACCGACAACAGACCTGTAGTGCCGCCAAATATTAAATTAAATCCGAATTATGATCCTTTCGACGGATTTGCAAATGTCAAAAAGAATAGCGAAAACAATTCAAATTGGCAAGAATTTTATTCGGAACTGAATAATCAATATAAAAATACTTTCGGCAATAATGATGAAAGAGAATCTGACAATAAAAGTAATATTGAATCCGGGGTTCTGTTCGAGAAAAAAAATGAATTTATTTTCGGTGAAACTTTTATTCAGTTTAAAAATAAATATATCATAGGCACTATCAATAAAGGAATCATAATTATTGATCAACAAAGAGCTCATGAAAGAATTTTATTTGAGGAATATTTGGATAAACTCAAGAAAAATACTCCTGCAACACAGATTGATATGTTCCCCGAAACAATAACTGTAAATTTCGATGAAGCATTAATTCTTGATGAAACAAAAGATTTATTTGCAAGCATCGGATTTATGTACGAAAAACTCGGTAAAACTAATTATGTTATCAATTCTCATCCCGAAAACATAAGTACCGACGAGATAAAAGACTTTTTTGAAAATGTCTTGATGAATCTGAAAATGGAAACCGGAAAAATTGTGAACGACAGGCATACTGCCATTGCAAAATCAATGACAACCAGAACCAGGATCAGGGAAAACACAATATTACACAATCTTGAAATGCGTAATATTGCAGAAAAATTATTCAAATGTAAAATAAGTGATGTCGATCTGAAAGGTAATCCGACTTATGCAATAATCGACATGGACGCAGTAGAAAACATATTATAAACTAATTATCTTAAAGAATGAGTGAACGTCAATATTCTCCGCAAAGATTCTCAATTTTACCGCCGGTAGTTAAAAACTTATTAATTATTAACGTACTGGTTTATTTAGCAACGATTGTCTGTAATATGGCTTTCCATATAGACCTCAATGATTATATCGGGTTGAGGTATCCGGGTGCCAGCGATTTTCGTTTTTATCAGTTTTTCACTTACATGTTTGCACATGGTTCATTCAGTCATTTGTTCTTCAATATGTTTGCATTATGGATGTTCGGCAGCGTTATTGAAAACGCCTTCGGTGAAAAACGATTTATCATCTATTATTTAGTTTGCGGTTTTGGTGCGGCGCTGACTCATTATGCAGTAGCTTTTTTCGAAATCAATCCGATCGTACATTCAATCAATTATATAATTGATAATCCTACTGCCGAAAATATTTTCGCTTTTGTTAAAAATCACAAATTCAATATTTCACAATATTCAGATATTGAAATACGCAACGGATTGGCAAGTTTTAACGCAAGCCTGAATACTTTACAATATAACAATCATGATTCTGCGGCAATTCAAACATGTATAAATTTCTTAACCGAATACAAGGAATATTTCAAGAATATACCTAATGTTGTCGGCGCGTCAGGTGCAATTTACGGATTACTTTTAGCTTTCGGAATGCTTTTCCCCAACTCGTTGATATATTTATATTTCTTTATACCTATAAAAGCAAAATGGTTTGTAATTATTTTCGGTGTAATTGAGTTGGTATCAGGTATAACTTCTACCGGTAATATTGCACATTTTGCACACCTCGGAGGTATGATTTTCGGTGTTTTCTTAATTATATATTGGAGGAAAAAAGGCGTTTTGCGAATATAATTTTATGTATAAAAACAATTATAATAGAAGAAATTACGGAGTTAAAGACTTTTTTAAATCTAAGTCGGCATTATCAACATTAATATTGATTAATATTATTATTTGGTTGATTATTGCCTTGATAGATGTTTTTTGTTTTCTGTTTAATAAATCGTCACCGCTCGCGGCAGCAAACATTTCCAACAACAGTATGCAATGGCTGGCCTTGCCGTCGGATTTAAATTCATTGTTGCATAAACCGTGGACAATAATTACTTACATGTTTGTTCACAGTAATTTCTTTCATATTTTTTTCAATATGTTCACTTTATTTTACGCCGGAAAGTTATTTATGACGTACTTCCGTAAAAATCAATTACTTTGGACATATTTTTTCGGAGGAATTATTGGTGCCGCATTTTTTATAGGTGCGATGAATATTTTCCCTGTTTTCATCGAACAAAATACCAATTTTCACCTGATTGGTGCTTCGGCAGCGGTTTTGGCAATATTAGTTACAATAGCTACTTACATTCCGAATCTCGAAATTAATTTATGGCTCTTGGGAAGAGTCAAATTAAAATATTTGGCTTTAATCTTAATTCTGATTGATGTTTTAAGTATTTCTGCCGGAAATGCCGGCGGACATTTTTCTCATCTCGGCGGCATGCTTTATGGATTTTGTTACGGATTTTATCTGAGAAGGAATCATAACAGACATCTAAGCAGCTTTTTTCAAAGATTATCAAATCGTTTTAAAAATTTAAAGAAAGATCGGAACTATAAAAATCAAGTCAGAGAAGAAAAGAAAAAATCGGAAGAAAATCAACAAAATATAGATAACATTTTAGCAAAAGTTAGCAAATCGGGATACGGTAGCCTAACAAAAGAAGAAAAAGATTTGTTATTTTCCAAAAGTAAGAAGTAATTGCGAGTAAGCAAGTAAAAAGTGAAAAGAAAAAATAGTGAAAGACAAGAAAAATAAGAGTAACCGGTTTGGTGTTGTCGGTATTATAATGATACTGTGCAACATTATTGTATCTATACTTTTGGTATTTTCAATTTTTGCCGGATACTTTAAACCTTCACAACATCCTCTTACTGTTTTTCTGGGAATAATATTTCCGTATTTATTTATATTACAAATATTTTTTCTTATTTATTTTATATTAAAAAGAAGTAAGTTTTCTTTTATTCCTATTCTTTTTCTCTGCCTTTCTATTCCGTCTTGCCAGAAAATATGGTCGCCGGGAAATAATAAAAAAATCGACAATAAATCGTTAAAAATCATATCATTTAACGTTAAAAATCTAACAACAGGAAAAAATTCCAATGCACAAACTCCCGTTGACGACTTTTACAAATATCTTGAAGAATCGAATGCCGATATTATTAATTTGCAAGAATATAATATGTATAATATTCAAAGAGATTTGGATAAATTAAAAAAGATAACAAACACAAAACATGTTGCTTACACACATTACTATCCGAACAAACCTAAGTTTGCGATCATAACTTTGTCGAAATATCCGATAATAAACATAGAAAGTATCAGAGCCGAAGGAAAAAGTTATGCTGTTGCGAGCGATATTCTTATTGGAAACGATACGATAAAAATCATTAATGTTCATCTTCAATCTATTTATTTAAATTTGGATGAGATAAATTCGATACCGAATAATACTGAAGAGGCGAAAATATTATCTAAAAAAGTTTACGGCAAAGTTGTTTATGCCGCACAAAAAAGAGAAAGGCAAGTTGAAAAAATACTTTATAATATTGGAAAAGATCCTAAGAAGACTATTTTATGCGGCGATTTCAATGACACGCCGAATTCTTACACATACCGACAAATAAATCAAGTAATGACGGACATTTTTATTAAACATGGAAATGGTTTCGGATTTACTTTTAAAGAATTACCTTTGTTAAGAATCGATTATATGTTTACGAGCAAGGATATGAATCCGCTTAATTTTTATATCAACAGGCAATCGGATTTATCCGACCATAATATAATAATCGGGGAGATCAAATTATGAATGAATTTATACTAAGATCGGATTTTAAGCCAACCGGCGATCAACCGGAAGCAATAAAAGAACTTACCGAAAGTGTTGAACGCGGTGATCCGGCTCAGGTATTGCTTGGTGTTACCGGATCTGGAAAAACTTTTACAATGGCAAATGTTATTGCAAACACGGGAAAACCAACACTTGTGCTTAGTCATAATAAAACTTTGGCAGCACAATTATACGGTGAGTTTATGCAGTTCTTTCCCGAAAATGCAGTAGAATATTTTGTTTCATATTACGATTATTATCAACCGGAAGCTTTTATTCCGACTACAAATACATATATTGAAAAAGATCTTCAAATTAACGAGAATATTGAAAAATTACGTTTAAGTACAACATCTTCTCTACTTTCAGGGAGACGCGATATTGTTGTTGTTTCTTCGGTTTCCTGTTTATACGGAATCGGAAATCCTGTTGAGTTCCACAATACTTTGATTGAACTCGCAACAGGAATGACAATGGATATGACTTTATTTCTCAATAAGTTGGTTATTGCTCTTTATTCCCGCGACGAAAGAAATTTTAAACACGGAAATTTCCGTATTAAGGGAGATACAATTGATGTTTATCCGCCCTACTCCGATGATGCTGTGAGAGTTGTTTTCTGGGGCGATGAAATTGAGTCAATTTCTATTGTTGAGGTCTTAACCGGCAAAATTATCAGTGAACAACCCAGCATTATAATTTATCCGGCAAATATTTTCGTTACATCACCGGAAACGATGAAACGCGCTACAGGAGCTATTCAGCAAGATTTATTTAAACAGGTTGAATATTTTAAAGAGATTGGAAAGCATTTCGAAGCTAAGAGATTGGAAGACCGTGTGACTTTTGACCTGGAAATGATGAGAGAATTAGGATATTGTCCCGGAATTGAAAATTATTCGAGATATATGGACGGACGAGCACCCGGAACGCGTCCTTTCTGTCTTTTGGATTATTTTCCCGAAGATTTTTTGATGATTGTTGATGAAAGTCATGTTACAATTCCTCAAATACGGGCAATGTACGGCGGAGACAGATCCAGAAAGGAAGTTCTTGTTGAGTTCGGATTTAGATTACCGGCTGCATTGGATAACAGACCATTGAAATTTGAAGAATACGAAGCTCTTACGCCTCAAACAATTTACGTAAGTGCAACTCCTGCAGACTACGAGTTAAATCGTTCGGGAGGCGTAATTGTAGAACAAATTATTCGTCCTACAGGATTATTAGAACCACCGATTGAAATACGCCCGAGCCTTAACCAGATGGATGATTTAACTGATGAGATTGAACTTGTGGTAAGTAGAAATGAGAGAGTTTTGGTAACAACATTAACTAAACGTATGGCTGAAGAATTGGCTCAGTTTCTTGCAAATCGCGGTGTTCGTTGCCAATACATTCATTCCGATGTTGATACTCTTGAAAGAATGGAAATAATGCGCGGCCTGCGTCTCGGACACTTTGATGTTTTGATTGGTGTAAACTTGCTTCGCGAAGGTTTGGACTTACCGGAAGTTTCTCTGGTTGCAATTCTTGATGCCGATAAAGAAGGTTTTCTTCGTTCCGAAAGATCTTTGACACAAACTGCAGGAAGAGCCGCCAGAAATATCAACAGTAAGGTTATCTTTTATGCAGATAAAATTACTGATTCCATGCAAAAAACTATCGATGAAACAAATCGTAAAAGAGAAAAACAAACTGCATACAATATTGCAAACAACATTACTCCCACGCAAATTCAAAAATCAAAAGAAAATATTCTTAGTCAAACGGTTATTGCATCTGCTCACACTGATGAATATCATTTGGATGAAAAGATCACAAATATTGCTTCCGACCCGGTAATTAAGTATATGAATAAAAATGAAATCGAGAAGTTGATAAAGACGACCAAGAAAAAGATGGAAGCCGCTGTAAAAGAATTAGATTTTATTAAAGCTGCAAGCCTGCGTGATGAGTTAATTAAACTACATAATTTATTGGATAAAGATGATAGAAATAAAAAATAAAAAAGCCGGATATCAATTTTATCTTTTAGGAGAACTTACCGCTGGTATAGTACTCACCGGCACCGAGATAAAATCTATCCGCGAAGGAAAAGCAAATCTTACCGATGCATATTGCTCTTTTATCGGTGACGAATTGTTTGTAATGAACATGCATATTGCGGAATACAAATACGGTACTCACTACAACCATGAACCTAAAAGAAAGCGTAAACTTTTACTTAACGCTCGTGAGCTTAGAAAGTTAAAAATCCAAATCAATGAAAAAGGTTACACAATTATTCCTGTCAAATTATTTGTAAATGAAAAGGGATTAGCTAAACTTTTGATTTCATTGGCAAAAGGTAAAAAATTATACGATAAACGTGAAAGTTTGAAAGAGAAAGATACCGAACGATCATTGAGAAGACTTAAAGAGGAATAACATAATTTTAAGAATATAAAAAATCCTACTTCAAATATCAAAAAAACAGAATACTCAAAAATAAAAAATTATGAACGGAATTGTAAAGGAATACACAAACGGCGAGGTAACCGTAATTTGGAAACCTGATTTATGTATACACGCAACTTTATGTTGGAAAGGTTTACCGGAAGTTTTTGATCCTAAGAAAAGACCATGGATAAATATCAACGGAGCAAATACCGAAAGAATTATCAAACAAGTTGAAGAATGCCCGTCGGGAGCATTATCTTTTTACAAAAACAAGGATAAAACTGATAAAACAGACAAAATTGATAACGCAAAAGATGATTTTGTGAAAGTTAAGGTAATGAAAGACGGTCCATTAATGGTTTATGGCGATTTAATGGTAGAAGGTATCGACGGCAGCAAAATGAAAAAAGAAAAATGCACCGCATTTTGTCGTTGCGGAGTATCTAAAAACAAGCCGTATTGCGACGGCACTCATAAAGAAATAAATTTTAATGATTAATATAAAATTTTTAAATTATGATTATTAGACACGATGACAATGGAGAAAACGGCGTTTTTTACGCTGTTGAAAATGAATTAAAAGATGAAGCGATAGGTGAAATGACCTATTCATGGGTAAACAACAACACAATTGCTATCAATCATACACATGTGATTGACAGGTATCAGAATCAAGGTATCGGCAAGCAAATGGTAGCAAAATGTGTTAATTTTGCCAGAAAAGAGAACTTGAAGATTATTCCTATTTGCAGGTATGCAAAAGCTATATTCGACAGAACACCGGAATATAGTGACGTAGCAATAAACAGATAGTCAGTAAAAAATATAATGCATAAGATTTAGTTTAATTTTGTGCATTATATTTATCGTTTAATTTTGCACTTCAATTGATAATTATTAATAGTAAGATTATCTAAGTGAATTTTATTGCCTCCGCAGTAATAAATTTATTACGATTTATTGGCCTTTTTCAAAAAATTCAGAACACTCTCCGCTGCTCTATTACTGAAATCCGGAAGTTTTTCATCAATATCATTTACTAAATCTCTGAAAACTTCTCTTCTGTTCTTTTCTTCATACTTACAATTAAAATCTGCTAAAGGCAATTCAAAATATTTGTGAATTTTGATAATTTCCTTCTTAGAAAGACAAAGCATCGGACGAAGTATATAAAAACCAGTTCTGTCCAAGAAAGTGAAGGGCATTAAAGTATCCAAAAGTTTATGATAATCCATGTTCATCAATAAAGTTTCAAGCAAGTCATCGGCATGATGGCCGAACGCCACTTTATTAATATTACGGGCTTTCAAATGCTCTACCAAAGCTCCCTTGCGCAACTTCGAACATGTATAACAAATTCCTTTATCCGGAACAGGCAAATTATGATCATCAACATAAATATTCATAAACTCAACATCCAAATCTTTACAATAATCCTCCAAAATTTTTGTGTCATGTTTATCATAAACCTGCACATGTACAGCAATGATTTTAAAATTGATATGCGAAAATCTACGAATATATTCCAAAATCAACAACAAAGTTATACTATCTACCCCACCGGAAAGTCCTACAGCAATAATTTCATTATCTTCAATTAAGTTAAAATCTTTTATAACTCTCAACACCTTACCGGAAAACCATTTATTGGTATTTTTGTTGTGCTTTAATACAATCATGATTTGCAAAGATAATAATATTACACTTCCGCATTCATTTAGCGGTAACCATTTTAAGCTAAGTTTGAAATCTCTTCAATTAAAATTTATTTCATAATTAATAATATTATTTCGCACGAAATACGACTCAACCTCTGTATTCTTAATTCTCTTAATTTATATTAAATCTTTATCATTACAAAAAATATTTCAAAAAATCTTGTGAATTAAAAAAAAGTTGTATCTTTGCACTCTAAATAATGATGCGGGGTGGAGCAGTGGTAGCTCGTTGGGCTCATAACCCAAAGGTCATTGGTTCGATCCCAATCCCCGCTACAAACTAAGGGGCTTAAGTGCCCCTATTTTTTTGCCAATAGCGTAGTAATCAACAATTATGGAAAACGAACATAAATCCGGATTTGTTAATATTATAGGGAAACCTAATGCCGGTAAATCAACTTTGATGAACGGATTGGTTGGTGAAAACCTTTCAATCATTACATCCAAAGCACAAACTACCAGGCACAGAATTATGGGAATCGTTAACTCTGATGATTTTCAAATTGTTTATTCCGATACTCCGGGAATCATTCAAAGGCCTGCTTATAAACTGCAGGAATCTATGATGAATTTCGTGGAAGGCGCTTTCATTGATGCCGATGTTTTTCTTCTGATAATTGATGTTACTGATGAAACAAAATTCGATGAAAAAGTTATCCGGAGAATAACAAATTCCGAAAAACCTGTTATAGTTATCATAAACAAAATTGATTTGATTGACGAAAAGAAAACAGAAACAATAGTTGAGCATTGGGCTGAAATATTTCCCGACTCCCCTATTATTCCCGTATCTGCTCTCCACAAATTTAATTTAGAACCGATAATAAAAATAATTGTTGATAAACTTCCTGTTAGTCCGCCATTTTTTCCTAAAGACGACTTGACAGACAAACCCACAAAATTCTTTGTAAGCGAAATTATCAGAGAAAAAATCTTGATGAATTACAAACAGGAAATTCCTTATTCTTGCGAAGTTTACGTTGAGGAATACAAGGAAGAAAATAATATTGACAAGATTAGAGCAATTATATATGTTGCTCGCGATTCGCAAAAAGGAATTATCATCGGTAAAAAAGCTGCCGCTATAAAAAAATTAGGTATAGAGGCACGTAAAGATATCGAAGATTTTTTGCAAAAAAGAGTTCATCTTGAACTTTATGTTAAGGTCATGAAAGAATGGCGAAATAATGAAATAATGCTCAGAAATTTCGGTTACACTCAAAAATAGGATTATTATGTCGAATATTTTAGCTATAGTAGGACGACCAAATGTTGGGAAATCAACATTATTCAACAGATTGGTCGGTCAAAGACAAGCGATTGTTGATGCGGTTAGTGGGGTTACCCGCGACAGGCATTACGGAAAATCCGACTGGAACGGAATATCTTTTTCCGTAATTGATACCGGCGGTTATGTTGAGAACTCCGAAGATGTTTTTCAATCGGAAATCTCCAAGCAAATACGTTTAGCTATTGACGAAGCCGATGTTATTTTATTTTTGATGGATATAACCGAAGGTTTAAATCCGATGGATGAAGATGTTGCCAACATTCTTCGCAAATGCAAAAAACCTATTGTACTTGCTTGTAACAAAACCGACACTCCTACCCGTTTTTACGATGCAGGAGAATTTTATTCATTAGGCTTAGGCGAAATATTTCCGATTTCCGCGATGAGCGGTTCCGGGACTGGTGAAATGTTAGATGAAATCGTAAAACACTTCAACCCGGAAAGCGACAATAAAGAAATTGAACTTCCGCGATTTGCAGTAATCGGCAGGCCGAATGTCGGAAAATCTTCTATTATTAATGCATTTCTCGGTAACGAAAGAAATATTGTAACTTCTGTTGCGGGAACCACAAGAGATTCCATCTATACTGAATACAATAATTTCGGGTTTCATTTCTATCTTGTTGACACGGCTGGTGTTAGAAAAAAGTCTAAAGTTGAGGAAGATATTGAGTTCTATTCTGTAATGAGATCCGTACGAACAATTGAATACAGCGATGTTTGTATTTTGATGTTGGATGCTACGCAAGGTCTGGAAAGTCAGGATCTTAATTTATTCTCACTCGCACAAAGAAATAATAAAGGCATTGTAATTGTTGTAAACAAATGGGATTTGGTCGAAAAAGACAATAACACTCACTTGGAATACAAAAAACTTATTCAGGAAAAGATTGCTCCATTCACAGATGTTCCGATAATTTTCACATCGGTAATAAATAAACAACGTATTTTCAATGTTGTAGAAACGGCCGTAAGAGTTTATGAAAACAAAACAAGACATATAAGCACATCCAAACTCAATGATATTTTACTACCCCTTTTAAAAGACAACCCGCCGCCGATGCACAAAGGTAAAACGGTAAAAATAAAATATATCACACAATTAAAGAAAGATTATCCTATTTTTATATTTTTCTGCAATTTACCGCAATATGTAAAAGAACCTTACAAACGCTATGTTGAAAACAGAATGCGCGAGCTTTTCGATTTCAATGGAGTTCCTATAACTTTATATTTCAGAGAAAAATAATTTCTTGACATGAGAATAGACAAATGGTTGTGGTGCGTACGTGTTTATAAAACCCGGACTTTAGCCACTGAAGCCTGTAATGCAGGTAAAATAAATATTGACGGAATTGATTGTAAGCCATCTCGAAAAATATCTTTGAATGATATTATAAATATCAAAATAACTCCTATCACAAAGACATTGAAGGTTTTGGATTTTCCGAAATCACGTGTCGGAGCTAAATTACTCCCCGTTTATATTGAAGATATCACACCGCCGGAAGAATACGAAAAAATTGAAATGCTCAAAATGCAAAAAACCGAATGGCGTGATCCACGTACAGGCCGCCCAACAAAAAGGGAGAGACGCGAGATTGAAAAATTCAAAGAAGAAAATTAAACATTGAAAGTTAAAAATTAATTTGTTGATATCATTAATTATTATTCGATTCGTTATTTCTTTCCTCTTTTGATATAACAATTTTCAGTCGAATGATTTCCATTTCGTTACCGGGTTATATTAATTCAATTAATACAAATTTTTAATCCGATCATTTAACATTCAAAATACAGAAATATCTTGATTGAAAGATAAATTTATCTGTATTAACAAATACAAAAATCCTAAGATAGAAGATGATTTCAACCTATCTGTAAACATAAGATTTTGTATAATATTCAAATTTTCTTTATCTTTGTGAAATTTTCTTAAAAAACGAAGTACGTAAAAAATAATATAGTTAATGACTAAACATCTAATGATAAGAAAAATAGAAAATTTTATAAAATGACAGACGAAACAGATGGTTCATGTATTTATGAGTTAGCGTACATAAACAACAAACAAATAGAAACATGAAACAAGCATTGAAAAATCTAACAGCTCAATATTGTCCTTTTTTGTACGATATTATAAAGAATAAAGAATCTATATGGGATAAAGTATCCAATAAGTTTGAGGAAAAACTTGAAATTGCAAAAGATATAATAACTAATAAAGGACAGATTCTAACAGAGAATTCACTTCCCATTTTGTTAGGAAAAGCAGAAGAGGGAGATAGTATTTCAAAGGATTTTTTGAAATTTATTGATTCCGAAATTAAATACTTATTTGATTCAAGTCCAATAGAGTTGAAAGAAAAAACCGTTGGCTTATGCAAACGATTATTTTTAGAATTTGATACAGTTGAGCTATCGAAACCAAATCCAACGTATTTAAATGGAGTCGCAGAAATACTCGTCATTAACAAGTTAATAAAATCAGGAGAGTACACACTATTATCTATTGAAGAAAATCTTTCTAATGGGAAAAGTGCTGATTTTTTATTGAAAAAAAATGAAACAAATGAAAAGTCTTACGTTGAGGTTTTTAATATTCATGTTGATGATGAAAAGGTTTCAAATTTTGAAGATTTTAAAACTTTTATAGATAAACGGATAGAAGATAAATACTCAAATAAAACTAGTGGATTAGATGGAAGTACCAAACAAATATTTTTCTTATGTCCTGTTATTTGGAGTGGAGATAGTATTGCGAGCATATTGAAAGAATATGATGAAAAATTCAGTTTGCAATCCAAGAATATTTTAAATCCTTGTTCTTTAGTTCAGATAGATTGCAAAGGTACAAAATATTATCATTTTGGGCTTAATAATTACGTCCGCTAACACGCAGTTTGCTGTAATGTGGGTGTCGCCCGCTGGAAAGTCCTAGCGGACTTTCCAGCGGGCGACACCGCACGAACATTCTGGAAACCCGCACTACAGCAAGCTGCCAAAACGTTAGTCGTCATGCGGGCAGAATGAGCAAAATTTTTAGAATGAAGAAAATAAATATAAAAATAGGATTAATGATTTTGGCAATGAGCATTGCCTTGAATGGTTTTGCAAATAAGCCGAAAGAACTGTCTGAATTGAAAAATATATTCGATAAATTCAAAGTCAGCGGTTCAATTCTTATTTATAACCAGAAAGAGAATGTTTATTCGGGATACAATTTGGAAAGGTGCAATGTCACATTTTGTCCAGCTTCGACTTTTAAAATTCCGAATACATTGATTGCTCTTGAAAGCGGGATTGCAACGTCCGAAACGATTTTTGAATGGAATGGAGAAAGTCGAAAATTTTCAGGTTGGGAAAAAGATATGACTCTTAAAGAAGCATTCAAAGCGTCCGCAGTTCCTGTTTATCAAGAAATCGCACAGCGTGTTGGAGTTGAGAAAATGAGATATTATACTCAACTTTTCAATTATGGAAACTTAGAAATAACCGCTGAAAACATTGATAAATTTTGGTTGGAAGGAAATTCAGCGATTACACAATATCAACAAATCTATTTTTTGCAGAAATTGTACAACTTGGAATTGCCTGTTCGAGAAGAATCCATGAAGCAAGTTAAAGAAATTATGCAATATGAAACAGGCAATAATTATTCAATCAGTGGAAAAACAGGTTGGGCTGTTCGCCAAAAAGAAGATATAACTTGGTTTGTGGGTTATGTGGAAACAAATGATAATGTCTATTTTTTTGCAACAAACGTTACTTCAACCGAAAATACAAACACAGAAACATTTGGGCAAGTACGAATTGAGCTGACAAAAGAAGTTTTGAACGAGTTGAAAATTATAAATAGCAATTAAAATGCATGAACTGCCAGCAAGCGGTTTTGCGTCAAGCGGGGCGCATGTCCGCAGAAAATCTTGTTTGATTTTATAAGTTTCGTGTCCACTTGTGTTCATCAGCCCTACGCTAATCCGATGACTGTGTGTGCAATTTTAGCGACATCATGGGTGAAAGTACCTCAGTATAATTTTCAGAAAATCAAAAAATAATATGAAAAAGCATTCTAAAGAAAACAAAAAACAAAATGAACAAAGAAGATTACAGAATCAACTCATTAATCAGAATAAGTCTTCGCTAAGCCATTTAGTTAACGGAGCCACAAAAATTATTGCAACCCCAAGCTCTAAACCGATAGAGAATACACAATTTGAATCCCATGTTGGCGGTCAGCCTTATTTTGAAAAAATCGAAGAATGGGACTATGGTTTATGGCCTAAAACAAAAAAAGGGAAAAAGTTAGATTTTGTTTTACAAATATTTAATGATGGTAATATTGCAATGCCGCAAAATATAAAACTTGTACAGTTCTTTTTAGATATGGACAATCTGCCAACCGAGACTTCAGATGATGGCTGGGAGATAATAGTGTATGAGGAACTAAATCCTGAAAACTTTGTATTTATCGAAAATCCCAAAGGGCTTAACGGCGTTCGTTACCGTGAGTTCGAATTTAAACCGACATCACTATACGGCAATGAAATTGACAGCAGATTAGGTGGTTCCCCGCATTGGCTTCAGTTTGGCACAAATGAGTTTGATGAATATTATCTATTGCTACAAATAGATTCATTTGATATTGGTGTAACGTGGCATGATTGTGGTGTTGCCTATATATTTTACGAACCTAAAAGTAAAAAAATAGGATTTCGTTTAGAATCTTGTTGAAAACACCTATACTTCACTAAAAAATTGCAACACAATAAGCAGCTTGGTAGTAATGTGTGCATAACCAGAAACATCATCGCCCTACCGAAAATAAAATCCCGACGAATTGCGTTATCTTTGAAACTTGAAACAATAAAAAAACAATAAAAACAATTGAATATATTCATTAACAAAGTATTATGTTTCAAGATATAGCTCCTCACAATTTTAATATAAGCTACCGAGACTGGAAGCCACAGAATCACGACTATCTGATTTCATGTAATGATAATCAAGTATTGATTTGTCAAAATGAAAATTTTCATTTCCCTACAATATCTGACATATTTCAATATCATGATTCCAACCAACTCGTTTATCTATTTGAAATTGACGGACACAGATGTTTTCTTTCATTGGAACGGCTGAAAGAAACAGAAAAGTTCAAGTATCAGGATATACGCTCACTAACTAATAGACAACCTAATTGGTTGTGTTTTGGAAGTGCTATTGCAATGCACCTTACTCGTTGGTATCAGAATAATCAATTTTGCGGCAGGTGTACGCATCGTATGCTACCGAAAGAAAACGAAAGAGCTTTACACTGTCCGAAATGCAACTCGGTGGTTTATCCCAAAATAAACCCTGTGCTTATTGTTGCAGTTACAAATGGCGAAAAGCTGCTTTTAGCCAAAAATACTAATACCGCCTATAAAAACTATGGTCTTATCTCAGGGTTTATGGAAGTGGGAGAAACATTAGAAGATACTGTAAAGCGTGAAGTAAAGGAAGAAGTCGGACTGACTGTTAAAAACATACGTTACTATAAAAGTCAGCCTTGGGCATTTTCCGAATCTGTATTAATAGGTTTCTTTGCGGAAGTTGAAGGAAGTGATGAACCTTTTTTAGATGGAAACGAACTGACCGAGGCCAAATGGTTTTCAAGAGAAGAGTTACCCGCATTTGACTCCCGTTTTAGTCTTACTTGGGATATGATTGAGAGTTTCCGTTTTCGAGAAATTTGAGTTTTTTTGATACGCAATCGCCAATGTTTGCGGTTATGTTGAAAAATACAGATATGTAGATAAATATAACATTTGATTAAATGAAGAAATTTTATAAAACAATATTTATTGCTGGACTTATTTTAATCAGCACTTTTGAATTACAAGCGCAAACGACTGATAATAACCTTAACCAAGTTGACTTGATGAAAAAGTTTGTTGGTCGTTGGAAATGCGAATTGGGTAATGACACAATATTAATTAGCGAAAATATTGAGTTTGGGACAGGATTAGTATGTAATAGTCAGGTCATTGCAAACGACAAGATTATTAATTCAGTGAAACAGCTTTACGGATACGACAAAAAAACAGACAAATTTATTGTCGCTGAACTTATAGAATCTTCCCCTGTCATAGAGATTTGTTCCACTTGGTTCACTTCTGCAACTACCGGAGAACTTGTTATTACTAATCCTGATAATGCTCCTTTTAGATTTAAATTTGAATTTAAGACACCCGATTCGATTGAACAGACTGCCATACAAAATAATACTGATAAAAATTTTATTGATGCCATTATTATAAAATCGCCTTATGACAGAAATAGAAATATAACAAAAGAAGCTTCGCTTTTTGATACCGTTTATTTAGCCGACACAAGAATAAATCAATATGCAAAGGAAGATACAATTTTCGTTTATGTATTAAGAAATGCTAAGGTAAATATAAGTGAAGTTATTAAAGAGGAGAAAAAACAACAAAAAAATCGGTAAAATGAAAAATTGTGAATCCCAGCGTACAACGAAGCGGTTTGGCATTATGTGAGAGACTAAAAAAATTTCCATTGAAAAACAAT
Source organism: Bacteroidales bacterium (assembly GCA_031276035.1). NCBI lineage: Bacteria > Pseudomonadati > Bacteroidota > Bacteroidia > Bacteroidales > Bacteroidales bacterium. The sequence goes on from JAISNV010000019.1 coordinate 25,361, forward strand.
TCCATGAAAATAAACACAATAATTTTACTACTTTTTTGCTTATATTCTTGTAATCAGCAAAATAAAAGCAACATTTCAGTAATCGAAAAAAAATAATCAAACTGTATTCAATATGAATAATGGATGTATATCATTAGAAGCGACAATGTGCGATTCTATTCATGGTGAATTTGCTTTAGACAATGGTATGGGAATATCTTTATTAGACAGTACATTTTTCTATTCGAAATTTGATACATCAAAATTTATTCTCAAAAAAGATAATTCATACGATTATTTTAAGTTTCAGGTCTATTATGGAGAAATACCTGTTTACATTGGAGAGCATAAGTTTATTATTATAGAATTTCGTGTGAAAAACTGCAGAGATTTGGGTATTCCCGATTTGAATGGAATAATTGGTGCGGAAGCTTTTATTTCAAAAATAACTGTTGTGGATTTTGAAACCCAAAATATATCTTTTATGGATTCGCTCTCGGTTGATTCCCTGTACGAAAAGATTCCGATGCATTCACCGATGGATAGAAGTAATGGCCATTCGAAATTTGTCGATATTACATTTTATAACAACAATAAAGAGGCTATAAATGGATTTATTCAATTTGATTTAGGACTTAATGGAACAGAATTACAATGTAATCAATCTTTTGCAAAACAAATAGCAAAAACAGAAAAGCATGTGACAGGTAATATACACACTCCTACACAAAAAAACAAAGTTCAATTTTGGAATATCAACTCTTTAAAACTGGGAAAATACTACATTCACAATATCGAATTGGTTACATCGTATATTGAAATGAATGGTAAGTTAGAAGACCCAATGTTAATGTTTAAAGAAGGAGACGGATGTTTTGGGTTGGAATTTATAAAAAGATTTAATCTTATTGTCGATTACAAAACAGATTTTCTTTATTTAAAGCCTAATAAATACTTTGACTAAACATGAGATTAAAATGTTATAACAACCAAATGATACAAAAACCAGTGCATAACAAGCAGCGGAGTGTTATTCCGCACCACTCCAAGCCAGCCGGACGTTGCATGCGATTTTATGATACGCCACCGCTCAAAAACAACAATTAATTAAAAAAAGAAGCGTTAAAACAAAGTGAGAAAAACCAACTTTCTGAAAATACTAATATTGACAATGATAACTGTTTTGTGTGTTGATACAGCGTTTCCGTGCAGTATGTATAAAGTAACAGCCAATGGAAAAACAATGGTTGGCAACAACGAAGACAGTTGGGGACGAGATGCAAGAATTTGGTTTGAACAAGGGATAAATGGAAAATTTGGTGTTGTGTGTGTAGGTTATGCTCGTAAACAACCGCGTCCCGATGGGGCAATGAATGAATACGGACTTGCATTTGATGCATTTACAATGCAACACAAAGCCAACATTCACGAAAAAGACCCGAATAAAAAAGATTTTTCCTACACACATATAAAAACCATAATGCAACAGTGCAAAACGGTAGATGAAGTGTATACATTCCTTGAAGAATTAAATTTACACATTCTTAACGGAAGTCCGATTTTTAATGGTGGTATGCTCTTGTTTGTGGACAAAACAGGTAAATATTTGGTTGTGGAAGCCAGTAAAATGACTTTTGGAAATGACGATAAATTTGTTTTGGCAAACTTCAGCATTTGCGATACCAAAGATTTTAGCACAATAAAATTGGAACGCTATCGAAAAGGCATTACGTTTTTGAATAATAAAAAGTTAGACACAAGCCTTTCTTTTTGCACGGCTTTATCTGATACAATGAGCGTGAACAGAGCAAAAGTCGGGGATGGCACACTCTACACAAACATCTACGACCTTGATGAAGGCCTGATTTATCTTTACTTTTTTCACGATTTCAGCAAGCGTGTAACTTTTAACCTAAAAGAAGAACTGGCAAAAGGCGACCATTCATACAACTTTACTGAATTATTTCCCGGCAATAAGAACTATCAAAAATTTCTTGACTACAAAACACCTCAAAACAATAAAGTTATTTTTATTTTCATCGTTGCTTGTGGCCTGTTATTCTTTTTCTCTGCATTATTTTTTCTAATAAATTTCTGGGCATCAAACACAAATTACAAATATCTGAAACTTGGAATATCTGCATTAAGTATTGCAATGTGTGTATATACTTATGTACTTCTCAGAAATGAAGGGATTTTTTATTTCCCTTCACCTTATAATAACGGAATCTCCTTTGTTGTTTCGCTAACTTCTTATTTGCCGTTCGTGTTGCTTGTTGCGATAATTCCATTGCTGATTATTACGGTAAAAATCTTTAAACAAAAAAAGTGGAGCGGTTTTGCTAAATGGTTGCTCGCAATAAATAACTTTGCTTACATTATTCTAATCGGACTGTTTGCATATTGGAAACTGTTTGATATTTTTAACTAAACTGATGATAAGCAACGAATTGCATGCAACAATCGGTTTAGCATCATTTGTTCGAAAGTACAATAACAAAAAAGATAATATATGAAGAAAAAAATATTTTTTGGAATAATTTTTACGATAATAACAAGTATTTCTGTTTTTGGTTGTACTTGGGAATTGATAAAAGAAAAAACATGGGGAACGAAACACTTCCCAACAGAACAAATTGTTTTTTACGAATCTTTGAATGGTTTGAAAAAAGCCATTTATCAACTTAATGGAAGCGGGCGCTGTGCTGTTCGTTCTTTTATATACGACATTGAATTAAAAGGAGATAGCATTTACTTGATAGACGCTTTGGATTTAGAACCGAATGTGCCGTCCAAAAAACGAGAAAGCGAATTATTATTACCTTTTATGCTATATCTAAAAAATGAAGTGTTAATTTTAGAAAATTTAGAATTTACAAAAGTTTCTGATTTACCTCTAATCTGTAATTGGCTAGAGACTTACAGTGGAAATAACATCATACCTATTGAAAAACTGAAAGCAATACCCATTCAAAAAAAAATGATATATGATAAGCACACCGTAAATTTTGGGCCAAACCCTGAAAATTGCGGTATTGACAACAATCCTGCATTGACAGAAGCAGAAGCAATTTTTTTGAATGAATATTTAAGTGTTCCTATTCAATTAATGGAATTTGATTTTAACAATAAAAAGATACTATTTGTAACTGGTAGTAATGGAAGAACAATTGGATCGAAAAATGCATATTTTGATAATATAAAGGAATGGAAAGTAAAACATAATAGCAAAATTGCTACCTCACTGATTGTTTTGGCCGATAGTGATAAAATGAAATATGGATATGATGCTATTTTAACATATTGGGTAAAAGTATTAATCAATTCAAAGGTAAAGAATAAAATATTACAACGAGCAAATGAGAGGGACAAAGAATAATAAAATGCTTATTACAATGAGAATATAGAAACTTGACACATAAATTACGCCAACAAATAACAACCAATTTGACTTCAGGAGGTAAAAACTCGAATTGGCATTATTAGAAAATTTTGCAAGAATAATATATATAAACAAAAAATACCGTAACCCATGAAAAAATAGATAGTTTATGAAGAAAAAAATTAAAATCATTTTGCTTATCATACTAAGTATAGTTATTATACTTGGTATTTTTCTATGTGTATATTTTTATAGGAACATGAATTATGATAAAAACACAGATAAAATACTATCCAAAGCCGGTTTTATTGAAAAACAAGTTACATTAGATGACGGAACAATTTTAAACTATGGCGAAGGAGCAAATAATGGCATTCCGCTTTTATTGATACACGGTCAATCAACCTATTGGAAAAATTATGTAAAAGTACTTCCCGAATTAACTAAGCATTATCATGTTTTTGCGATAGATTGTCACGGACACGGAAAATCAAGTAAAAACAGAAAAAAATATACGGCGGAAAAAATGTGCAAAGATTTTATCTGGTTCATCGAAAACGTGATAGGTCAGCCCGCTATTGTTTCGGGTCATTCATCAGGAGGACTGCTAACCGCTTGGTTAGCTTCTAATTCTCCTCAAAATGTAATCGGAATTGTAATTGAAGATGCTCCGTTTTTTGCGACGGAACCGCAACGTTGTCAGAAAACATTTGCATGGCTCGACCAATTTCAGGTAATTCATAAGTTTCTTAATCAGACAAAAGAAACAAATTATACGCGCTTCTATCTCGAAAATTGTTACATGCAGACTTTTTTTGGCGCTTCTTGGACAAATATTAAGAAATATGCTTTTAACTATATCAATAAGAATCCTGAAAAAAATTTGCGGATATTCTATCTTCCTCCTGCTATGAATAAAACCTTTGACTTGCTTTCGGGAAAATATGATTTGCATTTCGGAGATACATTTTATGATTGCTCATGGTTTAAAAATTTTGATCAAACCGAAGTTTTGTCAAAAATAAAATGTCCTTCGGTCTTAATTCATACAAATTGGAGTTATAATGATGACGGAATACTTCTCGGTGCAATGGACGGCACAGACGCGCAAAAAGCACATGAACTCATTGTATCAAACAAACTTATGAAAATTAATTCGGGCCATAATTCTCACGATGAAAAACCAAAAGAATTTAATAAAATTATGATTGAATTTCTTGATAATATTAATGTAAAGAAATAAATAAGATCACATGCAAATAATATAAATATATGGAAATTAAAAAGATAATTAAGGATAAAGAACGTTTTATGGACTTGCTGCTATTGGGCGATGAACAGGAAAGTATGATTAACAAATACTTAGAAAGAGGTGAATTATTTGCATTATATGACACCGATTTAAAAACTGTTTGTGTTGTAACACAGGAAGACGAAAACACTTTCGAAATCAAAAATATTGCAACTTACGAAAAAGAACAAGGGAAAGGATACGGAAGTTCAATGATAAAATATGTAATTGAAAATTATAAAGATAAATGTGATACGCTATTAGTAGGCACAGGCGACGACGATAAAATATTATCATTTTACAAAAAGTTCGGATTTGTTTATTCTCATACTGTAAAAGACTTTTTCATAGATAATTGCGATCATGAAATGTTTGAAAACGGAAAACAATTGAGAGATATGATTTATTTAAAAGTAATTGTATCTAAACGATGAAATAATGACAAATAATTTGCTGGCTAGCAAACGATATACATCAGATAAGGTTTTATCACACCCTGACTGTTTTTACAGAATTTGTGCTGCCCGAACACCAAATTGTCGTAAGTTGTGTTATTTAGCTGAAAGAGTAAAACTATGAACGATTTGACAGAATATATTGATTTACCGATTGAGTTTAATCAAAGTAAAAATCTGTTTCATAAAGAAATAAATGAAACAATGAAATTTACGGAATCAAAACTTAACGCGATTCTTAATTTAGGCGAAATAACTCCAAATAATTTAAGTTTATTGATTGACTACACCACAGAAAAAGTGCTGCAGGAATTTTGTCGCATAAATCAGTATTTTTCATTTCAAAAAAAGGATAAATCCGATTTAAAAACAATTTATTGGAATTTATATCAGAGCTTAGTAAAAAATGACTATCCTATTGATATAATATCTCAAAATCATTACGAGAATTTGAAAATTTGGTTAGAAAATACAAATCCATTTTCACGAGAGATATATCAAGAAAAAGAATCAGTTATTGAATCTGTTGTGTGTTCGGAATATAGTGCAATCATGCAAAAAAAGATTCTTCAATTAGATTTTGCTTACTTACGGGAGCCTATTTTGGATATTGGTTGCGGAAAAACAGGGAATTTGATAAGTGACTTACGCAAAAATGAGTTCGAAGTATATGGAATAGAGAGATTTTCAAGTAATTTACCATATATTGAAAAGGCGGATTGGCTCGAATTTGATTATGGAATTGAGAAATGGGGTACAATTGTCAGTAACTTAGGGTTTTCGAATCATTTTATTCACAATCATTTACGGGAAGAAGGAAGTTTTATTGAATATGCAAATAAGTATATGGATATTTTGAAATCGTTAAAAATCGGTGGAAGTTTCCATTATGCTCCGGATTTACCATTCGTAGAAAAATACCTGGATAAAAGGAATTTTTTGATTACGAAACGTGATATTGAAGATTTATCATTTAAAACAACAATAATAAAACGATTAAAGTAAAAACACTAACACGCGATAAACGGTTTTACGTCAGGCTTAAGTTTAGTCGCAGTTTGACAGTTAGTATTGATTTCGTCCGTCCACCCCACTGATACCGCTCGTTTTGCGCAAGTGGGTTCAACCTCCTGCAATGTTGACGAATATTTCTTATCTTTGTTGTCTAAAGTGTAAGCTACCTGACGACAATACAAGCCCGATAGGTTTTGAAAACATATAATTGAAATAAAATTTAAATAAAATAAACCGGATATGAGAAAAGTATTAATTTTATCATTAATAGCATGTTTAATAGGATTTGAAGGATATTCCCAAAATATTGACAAAACAAAATTAGATGCTTACTTTGATACGCTTGCAAAAAACGATAAATTTATGGGAAGCGTTGCCGTATCGCATAATGGAGAACTGATATATACGAAATCTGTCGGATTTTCCGACATTGAAAAGGGGTTAAAAGCAAATGAAGATACAAAATATAAAATCGCATCCATATCTAAAACATTTACGGCAGTGCTGATTTTCATTGCTATTGATGAAGGCATATTAAATCCCGATCAAACAATTGATAAATTCTTTCCTGAAATTAATAATGCCGAAAAGATAACCATCTCACACTTGCTTTACCATAGGAGCGGAATATTTGACGACAATTCATATACAGATTACACTAATCAACCAGAAACAACACAGGAAACACTTGAAAGGATAACTAACGCACAAACTGACTTTGAGCCCGGCACCAAAGCAAGATACGGCAATGTGAACTTCATTTTGCTGTCGTATATCCTTGAAAAAATTTATCAGAAATCTTTTCCCGAAATACTTGAAGAAAAAATCACTAAACCTACAGGTTTGAAAAACACTTATTGCGTGAATAATGTCAATAATGATGCATGTAAATCATATAAATACGTTTGGGAAATAGAACACGGAAATAACGAATATAGCTGGGAAAGTGAACCTGAAATTGACTTGTCTGTATTGTTGGGTGCAGTGGGTATCGCTTCCAATGCTGTTGATTTGGTTCTGTTCAGCGATGCCCTGTTCAACGGAAAATTGATTTCAGACCATAGTCTGCAGCAAATGGAAACTATTAAAGACGGCTATGGAATGGGGCTCATGCAAATACCTTTTGGCAACCGGACTGGTTTCGGACATTCTGGTAATATAGATGCTTTCAGTTCAATATTCGTTCACTTTCCCGATAGTAAAGTCTCGTTTGCTCTTACTGCCAATGGATTGAATTATAACAGAGATCATATTGCCTACGTTGTATTGAGCACTGTTTACAACATGTCGTTTGAAATTCCTGAATTCGGTTCCCTTGCTTACAATTTAACTGATGATGAGTTGGAGCAATACGTAGGTATTTATTCAAACGAGCAAATTTCTGGGAAAATTACCGTAATCAGAATTAATAATCAATTGTTTGGAGCAATGACAGACTCTTATGTTCCCCTTAAAGCAGTTGGAAAAAACAAATTTGTGTTTGAAGATGAAGGAATTGTTTTAGAATTTAATCCGGTGAACAGGTCTATGATATTTATGCAAGGCGGTCAAACAGTAAGTCTTATAAGAGTCTCAAATCCCGAATTTAACACAACCCTAACTAACGAAGATCTGGATAAATATTTGGGCGTTTATTTAAGTGAACAAATCACCATAAAAATTACCATCATCAAAGCTTATCATAAGTTGTTTGCCCATGTGACCGGAAGGAATTCTTTAATGCTTTTGGAAACAACAGAAAAAGACAAATTCGAGTTTGCTGAAGAAGGCATCATTTTAGAATTTAATCAGAACAACAAAACTTTGGTAGTGAAACAGGGCAATAGAATATTAAGTTTCATACGAAAAGACTGAAAAACAGTTTCTTGTTTGTCTAAATTCGCAAAGTAAAATAAACAATAGTTCGATTTAGGACTTATCTAAATAAGATACTGCCTACAAAATATGCTTATATTTGCAAAAAAAATGTAAACAAACTGGTATTGGTGGAGCGGACAAAACAATGCCATATTCCGAAGTATTCAGTCATGGCAAAGTTTCAAGAGAATTGAGAATATAAAATGATTTATTAAAATGAAAATTAAAGGAATACAATACGAATTTTCCGCAAAAGTTTGGCATTATTCGGTCACTGCCGGCATGAATGGCTGGCACATAGTTTGTCTGCCGAAAGAATTGGCAAGTGAAATACGGGAAAACCTGAAATTTTTGGAAGAAGGTTGGGGACGTCTAAAGACTACTGCAAAAATTGGCAGCACCGAATGGAAAACCGCAATTTGGTTTGACACAAAACATGAAACTTATCTACTTCCCATTAAAGCAGAAATCAGAAAAAAAGAAAATATTGAAATCGACAAGGAGGTCGATATTACTATTTGGATATAGAATAAATAGTAAATATGCGGCCGGCAAGCTTCCAACCGTGCTGCAATGGGTTTAAACATTTAGGAAAAGTTTGCCGAAAAAGAAAAATATCCCACCTGAATTTACTACATTTGTATTTCATAATCTGTCATTAACGATAACAACGTGACATAATGAATAATGATTTTATAAACTTAACAACAGAAAACCTTGCCGATGAGCATTTATGCTGCATTATCCGAAGTAAGAAACCTCATCCTGGTGTTGAAGCAAAACGAAAATGGCTTTCCGACCGACTAAAAGAAGGTCATGTCTTTAGAAAGTTAAATGCCAAGGCTACCGTTTTTATTGAATATGCTCCCCTTGAAACAGCCTGGGTTCCAATAACAGGCGAGAACTATTATTATATCTATTGCTTGTGGGTTTTGGGTAGTTACAAAGGAAATGGGTATGCCGAATCGTTGATGGAATATTGTTTGTCTGATGCCAGAGAGAAGGGTAAATCAGGTATTTGTATGCTCGGAGCAAAAAAACAAAAATCTTGGCTTTCTGATCAATCATTTGCAAAGAAATTTGGATTCGAGATTGTAGACACGACTGGTAATGAATATGAATTGCTTGCGATTTCTTTTGACGGAACAAAACCAAAGTTCGCACAGAATGCTAAAATCCAAGAAATTGAAAACAAAGAGTTGACAATTTATTATGATATGCAATGCCCTTATGTCTATCAAAGTATTGAGATGGTAAAACAATACTGTGAAATGAATGATGTTCCTGTTTCTTTAATTCAAGTAGATACTTTGCAAAAAGCCAAAGACTTACCTTGTGTTTTCAATAACTGGGCAGTGTTCTATAAAGGAAAGTTTGAGACGGTGAATTTGCTGGAGATCGCCTACTTAAAGAGGATACTCAAAAAATGAAAACTGAGAAAATAAATTTCGATAACTTAACTGAAGAACAAGTCGGTAGGCTTTTTCCTATTCGGATTGAACCTTACAATCCTGATTGGAAAACGCTTTTTGAACAAGAGAGGTTATTGATAAAAAATGTGTTTTTAGACGATGCACCGCTTAATATCGAACATTTCGGCAGCACTTCGGTTGAAGGACTTGCCTCCAAACCAACGATTGATATTTTGGTTGAAGTATCAAAACTAAGTGAAGAGTTAAAACAGACTATTACTAAAAAGATGGAAAATATTGGGTATCGAAATATGCATAATGCCGAAAAGGAAAATAAAATGACTTTTGGGAAAGGATACTATGAAAATTATACCTGTACGCAAACCTATCATGTGCATATTCGCGAAAAAGACAATTTACCGCAGGATGAAATCCTTTTCCGTGATTATTTGCGACAAAATCCCGATGCACGCGATAAGTACGCAGAATTGAAGTATGCTTTAGCCGAAAAATATCAATTTAATCGCGAAGATTATACACATGGAAAAACCGAATTTATCAAAAGAATCACCGAACAACAAAAGAAAAAATATAACAACGACCGACTAAATGCCAAAAATTAACAAAGCATTTGCCGTCAAGCGTAATTTTGTAGTGGTTTGATAATTACTATAATTTCATTCAATCGAAAAAACTGCCAGACGTTAGCAATAATGCAAAGCAATGAATATATTATTGAAACAACAAATATAATTAATGAGCTGATGGATTATTACTCTAAAAATCTGAATACAAACAAACTGCAGAAATGTTATGAAGTTGCACCATTAAGAATTCAACAACTCTTAAAAGAAGAAATAAATTTTATCAAAAAAAGACTTTCAATAAATGATGTTGTCTTAGATTTAGGTTGCGGATATGGAAGAGTGGCTATCGAATTGATTGGAGAATGTAAGAAAGTTATAGGAATTGATATTTCACCTGATAATATCGAGTTGGCTAACAACCTGTATAACAATGTTAAAAATCTTCAATTTTACAAAATGAATGCAATAAAATTGGATTTTCCTGCCGGTATGTTTGATGTTACTATTTGTATTCAAAATGGCATCTCCGCATTTAAAGAAGATCCGCATTTATTATTAACTGAAGCATTAAGAGTTACAAAAAGAGGAGGAACGGTTTTATTTTCCAGTTATTCGGATAAGATTTGGGAAGACAGATTACATTGGTTTCAAATTCAGGCTGATGAAGAATTATTGGGAAAAATAGATTATGAACAAACAAAAAACGGTATTATTGTATGCCAAGACGGATTTACGGCCACAACCTATTCAGAAAATGATTTTTTAAATTTAGCATCAAAATGCAATGTTAATGCGGATATCTATGAAGTGGATGATTCTACTATTTTTTGTGAAATTAAAAAGGAGTAAATAATCGAATATAATAATTTTGAAATACAGCAATTATACAAATCGCAACAAAAACGGATATCAAAGATTTAAAATCTGAATTAAAATAAAAACTGTCAAAGAAATGAAGAAAAAACAGATAACAATGTTTTAAGCCAATTAATTATTGATTTCATGACCATATTTCTCATTTATAATAAAATTTATTTGAAATATTTTTCAATGACAAGATAAATATGAAATCAATAAGTAAATGATTGCCTAACAAGTGTTTTCGCATAATGATAATGGAAACATCTTATATAAAACTTTTTACTTACATTTGCATTACTGCTTCGGCAAAAGTGTTAAACGGAATAACTTCATTTCGTCAAACCCTCAACCGTTATTAATAAATATTTAAATGATGGCATTACCACAAGACATAAAAGAAAAATTTTATAAGACAATCAAAGGCGACATTTCAACTGATAATTTTGAACAATGGTTATATTCGAACAAAGAGCTTGAAAGATATTTGGACTCTGACGACTACCTTGACCTGATTTCATTAGATTTCAAGAAAAACGGAGCGAAATATGAACTTTGCGAATTACTCAAAAAACATATTGATCTCGGTGAGTTTGAAACATACAAAATGCTTGAACTTCTGAATGAAGCGAAAAAAAAGAACGAGCGGCTTCCATATATTTTAATGGAGTTCTACGACTTATATTGTAAAGGTTATGCTTTTCTTCAAGACCTTGGAATTGGAATCGGACTGGCAGTTCAAGTGCCAAGTATAAACGACTCAACTGCCGAAACTTGGGATGAATTAACAATTGAACAACAAAAAGAATTACTTGATAGTTTTTCGCCGAAACTTGAAAAATATATTGAAGAAGTTATTTACTGTCTTGAAATGAAGAAAATTATTTTGACAGGTAAGCAAGACGAAATTGGTCGGTACGGCTATGAAGACTTAAGAACAGAAGAGGAGAAGAAATAAGAACTCTTTGTAAAAACACCGAAAAACAAAGAAACAGGCACTTCAACATGTAAAAATTCAACTCGCGGAGAACAAGCAGACAAAAAATGATGGAAATTTTGGAAATAAGAATAACGAAAAAGTAAATGGAAATAAAATCACTCAATAAAACAGATTTTGATGCGATATTTAAAGCATTCAATACGGCATTCATTGATTACGAACTACAATTAAACAAAGTACAACTTCAAGCTATGTTTAAAAGACGAGGTTTTAATCCTGCTTTATCATTTGGTGCATTTGAAGGAGATAAAATAGTGGCTTTCACTTGTAATGGAATAGGAAATTTCAATGGAATACCAACAGCATACGATACAGGAACCGGAACAATCAAAGACTATAGAGGAAAAGGCTTGGCTACAAAAATTTTCGAATATTCTATTCCGTATTTAAAAGAAGCAAATATAAAACAATATATACTGGAAGTATTACAACATAATACAAAAGCAGTTTCCGTTTATAGAAAGCTTAATTTTGAGGTTACCCGTGAATTTAATTATTTTACACAATCCGATAAAGAAATCCGTAATGAAATCAAAAATACAGACAAATCTTATTCAATCAAGCAAATAGATATTAGAAAAATCGATTCGATTACAAGTTTTTGGGACTTCTACCCTTCATGGCAGAATAGTTTCGAATCAATTGAAAGAGCAATCGATGATTTTATTAGCCTGGGAGTATTTAATGAAGATGAACTTATCGGATATTGTGTTTTTGAACCAATTTCGGGAGATATTACCCAGTTAGCTGTGGATAAACAACATAGAAGGAAAGGAGTTGCGTCTATATTAATTCATGAAATAATCAAATTGAATAAATATAACTCTGTAAAAATTTTAAATACGGATATTTCATGTAATTCAATTACTGAATTTCTGAAAGCTAAAAATATAAATATTAAGGGTAAACAATTCGAAATGATAAGAAAGCTATAAACTGTTTGTCATACTACAAGATTGATTATTGAAAATTCAGCAATAATTCTAATCAATAAATATCAATATAATTTTATCATATCCACAATAGCATCAAACAAACTTAAACTAATTCGAATATACTCTATTCCTCGACAAACAAATTTCAGTTTTTGAAAAACAGTTCAACTCTCGTTCCCTTTCCTTCTTCAGATTCAATCTGATAAGCAATATTATTTTTCTCCAAAATACGCAAAGCAATAGACAACCCGATGCCGCTACCTTGCATTTGATTGGCATTATCGGCTCTGTAAAATGGTTTGCTGACATGGGAAAGTTGATCGGCAGGAATACCGATTCCTTTATCGGTAATGGAAAGATGGAGATATTCTCCCTGCTTATAAAGTCGCGCTTCCACTGTAATTCCCTGCGAATATTTAACTGCATTTTCCAATAAATTATACAGAGCCATCAGAAGTTGCATGGCATCAACATTTATGTTTAATACTGCCTCGTCTTCAACTTTAATATCAACGGAAACCATTATTTTAGATTGCGGATAATTATCGCTGAGTTTGGCAATTATTTCCCAAATCAACTCATCAATACGCATAGGAGACATACTTGGAGAATCTTTGCGTAAATCCGATATAACCATTAACGTATCTAAGATTTCTTCCAATTGATGTATTTGGGTAATTAATTTTTGAGCCAGTTGATCGTATTCATCGGGCGATCGGTCCTTAATTGAAAAAACTTCCAAATTACCAAGCATTGCTGTCAGTGGTGTTTTAAATTCGTGAGTAACATAGCGAACAAAATTTTTGCGTATAATCATTGTTTCGGAAATTCTTTCCAAAAGCTCGTTAAATGTTTCCGTTAAATTTTGTAATTCATCATGTGTATCAGGTGATTCTATACGTAAGCTTTCATCTCCAACAGGAATATTTTTTACCTGATTTACTACTTTGCTAAAGGGGCGGTATGCTATAGATGCCATCCACATACTTAATAAGACAATCGCAATTATTCCGATGAGGAACAAAATAACAAGTATCCAAAGTAAAGACCGCATTTGTCCGGTTAATAGAGCCCGTTTTTCTTTTGTAATAACAACAAAATCTCCTTGATTATCTTCATAAAAGATACCATAACATAAATAATCTGTATCAGTAAATTCCAGTTTTTGTTTTTGACGTATTTTATCCAATAAATCTGTTGAAATAACGGGAAATTCGGCTCCCCAAACAATAATATTATTAACGTTATATATCTGATAATAAGTGTTTAACACAAGTTCTTTAAATTGTTTCTTAACACTTTCAAATTCTTCCGTATTCAATTCATCTTCTTCTAAATAAAAATAAGCGGTAATCAGAGCAGTTTTTTCCAAATCAGAATAAATTCCATTTTTAGTATTATTGGAATACAATCCATAGATTAGCACTGCAATAATGATAAAGATAATCCCAAATACTATTGAGCTGAATAAACTGAGACGGGTTTGTACTTTCATTTGATGGTAGTAATTTAAAAATTAAGAAGTTATGTATTGTTAATTATTTTTTTGTAATGAATGTTTAATATTCTGAATACAACTTATATAAGTGAATTCAGCTGGATTTCTATATTCACATTAATATAGTCAAGGTACTTGGATAAAATTATGTAATTGCATTCCTCAATACTGCTTTGTGCGATGTTGAAGAATCGTAATTTATTAATTTTTCCCTTTTTCTTATGTCTTTCAACAATATTAGCAGGGATTGATACGACTGCTTTTAGAAACCGAGAAGTTAATTCGCATAATTCAAAATCTGGAAATTTCTTAATACATTTATTGCCTTGTAAAACAAAAGAGCGCTCTTTCCGCCACATTACCAAATCATTAAATGATTGCGATTCCATATTTGTATTTTATTACACTAACTAACTGTCTTTACTTCCAAAATTTCTTCTAACTTCCTCCCTTAATCATATACCCCACTCCCTTTATCGTTTCGATAAGTTTATTATCATACTCATTATCAATTTTATTTCTTAGATAAGATATATAAACGTCCACAACATTTGTATTGGTATCGTAATTTAAGCCCCAAACAGTATCCAATATTTGCGTACGGGAAAGAACTTTGTTCTTGTGTTCCAACAGATATTGTAGTAACTTGAATTCTTGAAATGTTAATTTAATTTCTTTTCCGTTTCGTTCAACCTTGTATTGATCTATATAAAGCTTCAGGTCATCACACTCCAAAATATTCGAAGGCGTATCGTAAGAAAGCTTTACTCTCCGGGTTAAGGCGTTAATACGGGAAATCAATTCTTTGAAATGAAAAGGTTTGGCAAGATAATCATCAGCGCCGTAGTCCAACGCTTTTACCTTGTCATCAGGTTCTCCGAGAGCACTCAATACAAGTACCGGCGTATGTATTTTTCGATAGCGGATATATTGTAATAATTCAATCCCATCAATATCCGGCAACATAATATCCAGCAAAATTACATCCCATTGTTTTCCGGTAATTAACTCTCTTCCAACCGAACCATTTTCTGCTAAAACAATTGAAAAACCGCTTTCTTCCAAACCTTTAACAATAAATTCGCTGATACGTCTGTTGTCTTCTATTAAAAGGATATTCATGTAAATGATATTTTTAAGTTACAAAGGTAGTTATTTTTCGGGGAATTAACAATTTAGGTAATAAAGAAGTTAGAGCACTTAGAGAAGTTAAGGATAGTGATATAAAGTTGTCTTTCAATTACATCTTAGTTATTTTTAATGTTAATATGATTTTATTTGTCAACTTTTGTTAAATTTGCAGATTGATATACATCAGTTTGACTAAAAACAAAAACAAACATATATGAAAAGTTCGAATCGTTTATTGAAGTATTTTCTTTATTTTTTTCTGGTTTGTGTAGGAATTATAATTGGTGTAGCCATACGTCATTATACGAATGTACCTCTTGAAGAAACAATAAATATTGTTGATGTGGCTACACTTTTGGTTACGGTATTTCTTGCCGTTTATATCCCTGAAGTTCTTGACCGCAGATTACAAGTGCAACGTGATAAAAAGGTTTTGATAGAAAACAGGATTAATGAATTTCAAACACTTCAAAGAAAGATAAATACACTGGTACAGGATGATGATGCTATGAATGAAAAGAATTATTTAACTATCAAAAACGAATTGGATGTGTCGTTGCATAAGCTTGAAATCATTTCGACACTCATAAAAATATGCCAATTTCGGCTCATCATTTGAAGAAGAAATAGCAAGTATTGAAGATTTATGCGGAAAACATCGCGATCTTCTACTAATTAAAAATACAGAGAAAAATAAATTCATTTATTCTGACAAAATTCAGCAGGAGGAAGAAACTTTATTTAATGATATAGATAAAGCAACGAGTTTATTATTGTTCAAAATAAGCGATGCCGAGTCAAAGACACGATATTAATTTTATAAAAATTAATACTCATTGCTGTTATTAAACCGATTAACAATTTATTCAAAGTCAAAATCCAGTTGCGGTGTTTGCAAATGAGATTCCAATTCCAGAAGTTTCTTTTTTGCTTGAAGTCCGCCTGCATATCCGACCAACTTTCTATCGCTTCCAATAATCCGGTGGCAAGGAATGAAAATTGAAATAGCATTAGCTCCATTAGCCGCAGCAACTGCGCGAATCGCATTTACATTGTTAATCCGTTTAGATAATTCCAAATAAGTTTCAGTAGTTCCGTAAGGTATCTGCAAAAGTTTATCCCATACACTTTTTTGAAACTCTGTTCCTATAAGCAAAAGAGGAATATCGAATTGAGTTCTTTTTCTATCGAAATACTCTTCCAGCTGATGAACGGCCATTTGAACGGCAACCGAATTTTCTTCCGAATATTCGGTTTTCAGACTTTTTTGTATTCTTGAATCAATAGCAGCTCTTGACTTTCTATACCTCCAATCACATAAACATATTTGTTCATTATAAGAACCTATTATCAATTCGCCGAAAGGAGATTTATAATACTGTATTTTAACCGGTTGTTCCATACCTAAAATTTTTATAAATTATTGATTATTATTATAAGATTTTACAATTTTCAAACTTCAGAAATTGTTAAAACTTTGAAAGTTTGAGTAACTCTAATCATTAAAATGCAAATATATATATAAAAGTTCATCTAAGAAATGTATTTATATTTAAACATATTAAAATTTAAAATAAAAAAGTTCAACACCTGAAATAGTCCAATCACTACCTTAATTTATCTCTTTACAAATGCATATTTTTATAATTCCTTTGCAGAATTCATTTTATGTAAACAAAAAACACAGCAAAATTATGCGTAAGGTAAGATTTCTTTTATTACTGTGTTGTTTTTGTATTTGTACGATAACACAAGCTCAAAAATTTGACAAGAAACATTTATCAATCGAAGGACAAGTCTCTTTTGGGAAAATGGCTAAGCTCGATTCCAAGATAAAAGAGGTTTTGCTCAGCAACGATGTGCGTTTTTACGATTTGTCGTTAAATTATAATACACTACCTTCCGATAGTAGTCGTTTCGCTTCGGCATACAATTATCCTACTTTCGGATTAGGATTTACTGTTGCCGATTTTAGTAGCGTACATTTAACTAACCAATCTCGTATTAATACAATCTTTGTATTATCAGGTTTTATCGACAGAAATCTTATCCGCAATAAACATTTAAGTTTTGGTTATAAATTAAACGCCGGTCTGGCTTATGCAAATAATCCTTATGATCCGATTAAAAATCCGGATAATATATTTATCAGTTCTCCTTTGATGGTATATATCGGTTTTGGATTTAATGTAAAATACAAACCTGTCAACCGGCTTGCAATTGGTTTAAGCGCTGATTTCAGACATATCTCAAATGGTCGTACGGGGATGCCGAATAAAGGCATAAATATGTTTTCGGCAGGAGTTTCCGCAACTTATTATTTAGACAAACAGCAGTCAGATTTTACGAAAATACACAAAAATGATAAATACAGAAAACATTTAATTTACCATTTAGCGCTACATAGCGGAATACAAAGTTCAATTGAGGAATGGAGTCTTTATTCTGAAAAAGAAGCTGACCCGGCGAAAAAGAAAACGGACTTTCAAAAATATCCTATTATTTCACTGTCTGCAGATATAATGTATAGATATTCCCTCAAATTTGGGACAGGAATAGGTGTTGACTTATTCTATACTTCCCACACCGATAAACTAAAGGAATGGGATTCCGCTTTGTCGGGTATAAACACCAGCAGACAGGAATATAATCCTTTATCTGTTGGGCTTTCAATAAATCAGGAAGTATATTATAAAAATTTATCCCTATTTGTTGCCGTCGGATATTATGTTTATCGTGAATTGGGATTACAGAAAAAAGAAAAATTTTATCAGCGAGCCGGATTCCGATATTACCTGCCTCCAACTAATTCCGTTTTCATGGGAATTTCCATCAAAGCTCACAAATTCTGTACAGCCGATTATCTGGAATTTTCCATCGGTTACAAATTCTGACAAATAATTTTATCAGAACAACAAAAGATTTTTTCACATAGCGACAGATTAATTTCAGTACAATGTAACGCTTTGGAATATGATTGCATTTCTTATCTTTGCACTCAATTAAAATTTTATCAAAACATTTTATAAGTTAATGAAAATAAGAAGTTTATTAAATGTAAATGTTTTTATTTTATTAAAACACTTTTTGTAGAGATATGAATTCAAGATTAAAAGGTATTTTGTTCGGCATAATAGCTGCCATTGCTTACGGAACTAATCCGCTTTTCTCCTTACCGCTTTATGCGGAAGGATTAACTCCAGACTCCGTATTGTTTTATCGTTATGGAATAGGCGTAGTTCTTCTCGGTATAATACTTCTCATTAAAGGAGAATCATTAAAAATCAAGAGAAAAGAAATATTGCCTTTATTTCTTTTCGGTATAATGTTTGCCTTATCCTCGCTATTTCTATATCAAAGCTTTCTCTATATGGATGCAGGTATTGCTTCCACAATACTGTTTATATATCCGGTATTGGTTGCCGTAATAATGGCTGTGTTTTTTAAGGAAAAAGCATCTTGGCTGACATATTCTTGCATAGTTTTAGCAATGATAGGAATCGCTCTTCTTTACAAAGGTAACGGAGAAACTGTATTAAGTACTACCGGACTGATTTTAGTAGCACTTTCATCACTTTTTTATGCTATTTATATTGTAGCTGTCGATCACTCTTCGATACGAACAATGCCACCGGGTAAATTGACCTTTTGGGCCTTACTTTTCGGAAGTATGGTTTTTGTGGTACGAACTAATTTCTTAACTGAATTACAACCTGTTCCTCCAAATGTTTACAGCTGGGTAAATATTATCGGCATTGCACTGTTTCCAACAATAATATCTTTACTTTTTATAAATATTTCTATCAAAAATATTGGCCCGACTTATGCTGCAATTTTTGGTGCTCTTGAACCGGTTACTGCTCTCATTATCGGTATATTTGTATTT
The DNA here is from genome assembly GCA_031276035.1 of Bacteroidales bacterium. Taxonomy (NCBI): domain Bacteria; kingdom Pseudomonadati; phylum Bacteroidota; class Bacteroidia; order Bacteroidales; species Bacteroidales bacterium. The sequence goes on from JAISNV010000019.1 coordinate 44,646, forward strand.
CACGAAGTGATAACAATAAGGATAGCTATCGGAGCATTATTAATTTTGATTGCAGTTACACTCATTGTATCGAGTAATACTATTATTGAAAGATTTAAGAGGAGTTAAGATGTTAAATAACGAGCACATCTAACTCCTCTATTTTTTTCCTAACTTCTTTCCCGATATTCTTTCCTGTACGCATAATAAAAAATCTGCGGAAGAACAGTAAAAGAAAGTATCATACAAACAATTACGCCGCCAACTATCATAATCGCTAAAGGTTTTTGAACTTCCGACCCCATTCCGGTTGATAAAGCAGCCGGAAGTAATCCCATCGAGCCCATCAATGCAATCATCAATACAGGACGAATACGTCTTTTGACAGCCTGGTCGATAGCAACATGCAGATTGCGAACTTGTTGTAAACGTTTTTTCATCAAAGACATTAGTAATATACTATCTATTGATACAATGCCTAATAAAATGATGAATCCGACACCTGCCGAAATTCCAAAAGTTGTTCCTGTTACCCAAAGCGATAAAAATCCGCCTATAAAAGCAAACGCCATAGCACAGACAGAAATTAATGTGTCTTTAACTGTTCCGAAATGCATATATAGTAAGAATATTATCAAAGCAAGAACAATGGGAATTACCATCATCAAGCGTTTGGATGCACGCTGCTGGCTTTCAAATTCTCCGGCCCATTCCATTTTATTGCCGGCCGCGAGTTGCACGTTCTCACCAACTCTCTGTTGAGCTTCTGCAATGGTAGAACCTAAATCACGATCGCGAATGCTGAAACCGACACTTACGTAACGACTACTTCCTTCCCTGTAAATGAATGCAGGTCCGGTAATAAAACGAATATCGGCGATCTCTTTCAACGGAACCTGTTTTCCGTCCATAGTCGGAATGAGAATATTGCCGATTTTTTCTTCATTATCGCGAAAATATTTCTGGAAACGAATAACAACATCGAACATTCGTTCATTTTCATAAAAATGTGTTGCCGCTTTACCTCCTATTGCCATTTCAACTACAGCCTGAGCGTCCTGCATGGAAACGGCATAACGCGCCATCCGCGATTCTTCCAGTTTTAGCTGCAATTCGGGGAGACCTATGCTACGGAAAACATTCACATCTTCCACCCCGCGAACATCTTTGATTGCGTTTGCTGTTTGATTTGCCAAATCCTCCAATTCCCGCAAATCGTTTCCGAAAATTTTTATAACCAGAGAACTTTTAACACCTGCAACGTATTCTTCCACATTATCTTGTATGGGCTGACTAAAGGCAACCACAATTCCAGGATAAACGCTGAATACATCCTGCATTTCTTCAATTATTCCATCTTTTGAGATTTTTCGATTCCACTTCTTTTCAGGTTTTAATTCAACATGAAATTCTATATTGAAAAATCCGGTTGCATCCGTTCCGTCATTGGGACGACCCGTCTGGGTAAGAATAAAATCAATCTCGTCAAATTTCTGTAACTTGTGTTTCATCTCTTTGGTTAAGCGCACCGATTCATCAAGATTAACGCTGTTAGGCAAAGTAGCACGGATATAAATGGCGCCTTCGTTCATGCTGGGAATAAACTCTGTTCCCCAGAAGTTGAAACGCACCAGACAAATAACCAATAAAACAACAAATGAAACAATAACACTTTTCCGGTGACGAGATGAGAAGGCATACAAAGCGTATATTTTAGATGTAAAAAATTCGCTGATACGATTTCTCCTCTCTTTTATAGGCTTTTTAAGTAATATTTTACACATGACCGGAACATAAGTCAAAGAAAGGATAAGCGAACCGAGCAAAGCATACGCCAACGTAAAAGCAAGCGGTTTAAACATTTTTCCTTCCACCTTTTCGAAAGAAAAAATAGGAATCAAAGCCACAACCAAAATGATTTGTGCAAAGAAAATATGGGTAGCCACATTTCCGGCACTTTTCTTTATCAATCCGTCTTTGCTCAAACGTGTAAAACGACTTCCCAATTCCCGCGATCGCTGTTCCATCGAAACATATATCGCTTCAACAATAACCAATGTCCCTTCTAATAACAAACCAAAATCCAGCGCTCCCATGGATATTAAGTTCATCGGCAAACCTTGAATACGGAGCATAATCACAGCAAACAGAAATGATAACGGAATCACCGATGCTACGATCAGAGTAGTGCGCCAGTTGAAAAGGAAAATAAATACAATTATCGAAACCAACAAAATACCTTCCAGCATATTTTTCATCACTGTGTTCAAAGTATTATCTACAAGCTTTTCCCTGTCCATAAACGGTTCTATCTTTACTTCTTCAGGGAGAATACGGTCGTTCAACTCCCCTATCTTTACTTTCAGTCGGGAAATCACTTCACTGGGATTTTCGCCACGAAGCATAATTACAATACCTTGTACAACATCATCTTCGCAGTTTAATCCTACCTGTCCCAATCGGGGTTTTGAAGACACACTCACTTCAGCTACCTGCTTGACTCTCACCGGCGTACTTCCTTTTACCTCAATCAAGATATTTTCGATATCTTCTACGCTTTCCAGCAATCCGATTCCACGTACAACATAAGCCTGACTACCTTTCTGTATCATATCGCCACCGACATTGATATTGCTGTTTCCAACGGCTTCGTACACCTGCAGGGGCGAGAGATCGTAATTCTGTAATTCTACCGGATTGACCTTTATTTCATAAATTTTTTCTTCTCCTCCGAAACTGGCAATGGTTGCAACTCCGGGTACCGACAACAATTCACGCTGCACTACCCATTCGTTTATTGCTGCTACCTCCCGGATAGGCAAATCGCTCCGCAAAATATAACGGAATATCTCTCCAGTTGCTCCCGAAGGCGGTTCGATAGAAAGTTCCGCTCCATCTGGCAAGTCAATATCCTGCATACGGTTGGACGCATATTGCTGGGCATAAAAATCATCAACGCCGTCTTCGAACAAAACCGTAACTACAGAAAGTCCGAACAAGGAAGTAGAACGCACATCCGTTTTACGAGGAATAGTATTAAGCTGCTGCATAATCGGCAGCGTAATGAACTTCTCAACCTCTTCGGCGCTACGCCCAGGCCATTGGGCGATAATTTTTACCCTTGTATTGGTAACATCGGGGTAAGCTTCTATAGGTGTGTTCTTAAAACATATAACTCCACCTATCAATAAAATACCTGTAAGAAACAGAATCAGGATATGATTCTTTAAGGAAAAGGCGATTATTTTTTCAACTAATTTATGCATACGATTTTAGAATTATTAGCTATGAGTTATGAATTATGGGGTTAGAGGAGTTTAGATGGCGGTGTGTATATGAAATCATTGAAAAGTAAATAGAATGAAAAAAGAATAATAATCTGATATTTTGAAACATTTCTTTTTCGATTTTTCCATAAAATAATACCTTAATAACTTCTTCGGTTTCTTCTAAATTATTAACTTCTTTAACTTCTATCATCATTAACTCTATTACCTTATACTAATTTCATAACTTCCCTGACTTCGATTAATATCTTACTTACTCTCATTTATAATGCAAAAGTAATCTCCCAAGATTAGATGCTTTTTTGAATCAGATTAAAATAGGATTAGAAAAACCATCATCGTTAATGTATTTATACTGAATCATGCAATCTCCAAACTCATTCGACTTCTTAGCTTTTATATCTTCTTCAAATCCAAAACATTAATCAAAATTCCATATTCAATAAAAATAAAAAATACTTTTTTTTCTCTTTCATTAAAATATTTTTCATTCTAAGTTGTCAGCATAAATAGAGAGGCCTCTAAAAATAAAATAACAAAATATAAATTTTAAAAAGTAAAATAATGACAACAAGAAATTTTGGAAAGGGATTCTTCGGAAGAAATCCTTTCGATAAAGAAGCAAGAAAAAAGTTTCAAGAAGAATGGTCTAAAATGACCGATAGTGAAAAATTAGACTTTATGAACAAAAGAGTAGAAAATATGGGAAAAGATCATTTTTCGGTAGAAGCTATTGATGCCCGCTGTGAAGAATGGAAGAAGAAAACGCCGGAAGAAAAACAAGCCTTCGTTGATAAGAAAAAGGAAGTTATGGAAAAACATTTCGAAGGTCATTTTGGCGGACACGGTTTTGGATTCGGAGAACGTGAAAACTGTTTTTTCGGCATGCAGACATCAGATAATAAATAATTGATTACAAAAACAAAAACCGATTGCTTAAATAATCCAATCGGTTTTTGTTTTTATAAACATCAGCAATAAAATATGATAGACAATAAATCAAACATATTAAGCAAAATTAGTACACCATACATCTGGATAAATACTCGTGATTGTAGAGCGTGTTGGAAATGTGTGGATAACTGTCCCGAACATATCATCGGAAAAACCGGATTTTTATGGCATAAACATATTGTAATACAAAATGAAGATAATTGCACCGGATGTAAAAAATGTATGCAAATCTGTCCCAATGGAGTATTTAATGAAATAAAATAAGGCTTAAATATGAATTGCCATAACATAGTTTTTTATAATTTAGCAGATGGTTTTACATGAAAAATAAACATAAATAATATGGAATGATCATGGCCGATTTCTCACTTAATAAAGTGTAATTAAGTCATGCGGTTACATATTATCAGATTGAAAAATAACAAACAAAAGTATTTAATTATGAAAAGATTAAAATTTTTAATGCCGATAGGTTTTTTATTGATTGTTGCGGGATTCAGCGCAATTTTAATGTTGTTATGGAACTGGCTGATGCCTTCCATATTCGGATTAATTACGATTAATTTCTGGCAAGCACTGGGAATATTTATCCTTGCACGCATTTTGTTCAGCAGTTTTGGAGGCGGAAAAATGCACATGGGTAAAATGATGGGCCACAATCATCACTTCAATCCTATTCATGAAAAATGGGCAAAAATGACTCCTGAACAGCGAAAAGAATTTATCGAAAAAAGAAGAAAATTCGGTTTCGGACATCCCCCAAGAGAGGATTTTTTCGAAAGAGAATTTCATAAAGATAATGAAAACGGAGAATGTAATAAGGATAATGGATAAACCGAAAGAACAGGAAAATGTAGAAAAAATCTTTTCCGAACATCAATCCAAACTAAAAGCGTTTATTCGTAAACGAGTTTCAAATGAGGAAGATTCGGAAGATATTCTGCAGGATGTTTTCTATCAATTGCTGAAAACGATAGAGACCGGGCTTAATCCGATTGAACAAGTAACGGCTTGGCTTTACCGCGTTACGCGTAATACGATTATCAATAAAGGAAAGAAGAAGCGGGAAGAACAACTTCCGGAATATCAATACGATGAAGACGATAAGATGTTGAATGATTTTTCGGAAGTGTTGTTCGGCAATGCTTCCGCTTCTTCACCGGAAACGGAGTATATGCGTTCATTGGTTTGGGAGGAATTGGAAAAAGCTTTGACGGAACTTCCTCCCGAACAACGCGAAATCTTTGAACTTACCGAACTTGACGGGCTTTCCGTAAAAGAAATATCCCAAGCTACCGGCGTATCCGTCAACACATTGTTATCCCGGAAACACTATGCAGTAAAACATTTACGTAAACGTTTGGAAACATTGTATAATGATTTGATTTATTATTGATTTTCGGTAAAACATTTCTTTAAGTATTTAAAAATACAATACATTCTGATTTTGGAAGGTTAAAACTTTTATAGAATGAATCTTTTCAAAAGAAGTTATCTGACTTATAATTAATGAATAAAATAAACTTTTCCGGCATCTAAGACAAAGGGATAACTCAATAGTGTTTTTATAATTATTATATTGTAAAAAAGACAATAATAACTCAAAGTTCCTTTTTTCTTATTGCCATTTCCTCTACTTTTCTTAAGTTTGCACTTCAAACAAAAACGATATGAAACATTTCTTCCTTTCTGCTGCTCTTTTTATTATTTCTCTTTATTCGCTTTTTTCACAGATTCCGGATTATAAAAAGCCGGAAAAGAGCGTTGAAGAACGTGCAGAACATCTACTTACCCTTATGACTATTGAGGAAAAGGTAGGTCAGTTAGTTTGCGTCTTAGGTTGGGAGATGTATGAGAAAAAGGGAGATAGCGTAACCCATTCAAAAAAATTTGAAGAATTGCTTTCAAAGTATCATGTCGGTATGTACTGGGCGGTTTATCGTGCGGATCCGTGGACACAAAAGACTTTAGAAACAGGACTTTCGCCTCGCCAGGCGGCCGAAGCAGGAAATGCCATGCAGAGATATGCCGTTGAAAATACGCGTTTGGGAATTCCTATTTTTATTGCGGAAGAAGCACCGCATGGCCATATGGCGATAGGTGCGACTGTTTTTCCTACCGGTATTGGTCAGGCTTCAACCTGGAATCCGGAATTATTGGAAAAGATGGGAGAAGTTATCGCTAGAGAGATACGTTTGCAAGGCGGACATATCAGTTACGGCCCGGTATTAGATTTGTCTCGGGATCCGCGTTGGTCGAGAGTTGAGGAGAGCTACGGAGAAGATCCGGTACTTAGTGCAAAATTAGCCGCTGCAATTGTGAAAGGAACCGGTGGCGGAAATATTGTTGATACTCAAACAACTATTGTTACTCTGAAACATTTAATTGCATACGGGATTCCTGAAGGCGGGCATAACGGAAATACGGCATTTGTCGGCTACCGTGAACTGCATGAGAACTTTCTGCCGCCTTTTAAAGCTGCTATCGATGCCGGCGCTCTTTCAGTAATGACCGGCTATAATTCTATTGACGGAATCCCTTGTACTTCAAATGGCTATCTATTAACCGATGTTCTTCGTAATCAATGGGGTTTTAAAGGGTTTACCATCTCAGACCTGAATAGTGTTGCAGGTATTAGCAATGGGCATTTTGTTGCGGAAAATTCTAAAGAAGCGGGAAAATTAGCAATCATTGCCGGCCTGAACGTCGATTTAGGAGGAGATTCTTTTTTACAATTAATTGAAGCAGTGAAGAATGCTGAGATTCCGGAAAGCCTTGTTGATACTGCCGTACTTCGGATTTTGAAACTGAAATTTGAAATGGGGCTTTTTGATAATCCCTATGTTGATCCGGTAAATGCAGAGCAGTATGTGCGTTCCCCCGAACATATAGCGATAGCCCGTGATATAGCAAAAGAGTCGATTATTTTATTGAAAAATGACACTATTCTTCCTTTGCAGCGAAATGTGAAAATAGCGCTGATCGGGCCGAATGCCGATAATATTTATAATCAGTTAGGAGATTATACGGCGCCCCAACCGGAGGAAAATGTAATTACTGTTTTGAGAGGATTGCAGGCATATACTTCACCTGAAAATGTTCGATATGTGAAAGGTTGTGCTATTCGAGATACATTACAGTCCGACATTGAGGCCGCTGTTGAGGCTGCCTTGCAGTCTGATGTGGTTGTTGCGGTAGTCGGCGGATCCAGCGCCCGCGATTTCAAAACATCATATCAGGAAACCGGCGCTGCAATTGTGGATAACCGGTATATCAGTGATATGGAATCCGGAGAGGGATTTGACCGTGCAGATTTGAATCTTCCAGGACATCAATTAAAACTTCTACAAGCTTTAAAATCAACAGGTAAACCGCTAATTGTTATATATATTCAAGGACGGCCGTTGAATATGAATTGGGCAGCAGAACATGCCGATGCCTTGTTCACTGCCTGGTATCCCGGACAAGAAGGTGGATATGCAGTTGCAGATGTGCTTTATGGAGAATACAACCCTGCGGGGCGTCTGCCTATTTCCGTGCCGAAATCCGTAGGTCAGTTGCCGGTCTATTACAATAAAAAAAATCCACAGGGGCATGATTACCTTGAAATGACGGCTAAGCCGCTCTACGAATTCGGTTACGGATTGAGCTACACAACGTTTCAATATGGCAATCTGAACTTTGAACAGAAAGGGAAACATGCTGTTGAAGTCTCTTTTACTGTGAAAAACAATGGAAATTTGGATGGAGATGAGGTTGTGCAATTATATCTTCGCGACCACTATGCGTCTGTTGTACAACCGGTCAAGCAGCTAAAACATTTTCAACGAATTCATCTCAAACGTGGCGAATCCCAAACAATTCGTTTTCTGCTCACACCCGAGGATTTTAGTATTATTGATAAAGAATTCCGATATATCGTTGAACCGGGAGAGGTTTCAATTTTGATTGGGAGTTCTTCCGAAGATATTAGATTGGAAAGCATTTGGAAGCTGGATTGATATTCCGTTAAATCTAACTTTCCTTTTTTATTTTTCAGAATTTTCAAAAATTTATCTCATTAATATGAGTTTTATAAATCATTGGAAATTAATTACGGATTATTAAACATGATTTGGATAACTTTAAAAGTAATTAGATTCGAATGTCGATTATCACAAACAAGTGAATGTATCAATAAAATTCAGATATAATTAAAATATTTTCTCTTCCAATTTGTCTAATATATAAAAATGTTCTAAAAAATAATTATAAAAAATATATGATTACATTCGAATATATCTTGATATTATTGATAGCCATACTTTTATCAAATTTAATCAATAGATTTTTACCGGCAGTATCCGTTCCAATTATACAAATTATATTAGGAATAATAATTTCATTTGTGCCGTTTGGTTTTAACATTGAACTAAATCCCGATTTATTCTTTGTGCTTTTTATTGCACCATTAGTTTACAATACTAGCATGCTGCTGGATAAGAGAATGTTTTGGTCATTGAAGATGCCAATTTTAAACATGGCGGTTATTTTAGTATTGATAACGGTTTTGGGTGTTGGTTATCTAGTTCATTTTATGATTCCAACACTTCCACTTGCTGTTGCTTTTATGTTGATTGGTGCATTAGGACCAACCGATGATGTAGCTATCCATTCTGTTTCGCAAAAAGTACCTATTCCTAAAAAATTGATGAATATGCTTACCGGAGAATCCATCATAAATGACGCGACCGGTATTGTTTGTTTTCAATTCGCATTAGCGGCAGTAGTAATGGGATCTTTTTCTGCTGCTGGTGCAACAAAACAATTGCTTATTGTGGGTATTGGCGGAATACTTGTAGGGTTATCATTTACTATTATTAAACGTCAGCTTGTTAAATGGATTCGCAAATTGGGCATGGATAATGTTACCTTACACACTTTAATTGAAATATTACCGCCTTTCTTTGTTTATTTGTTTGCCGAAAAGTTAGGTGTTAGCGGAATATTGGCAGTATTTGCAGCAGGCATAACACAATCATTCGGCAAAGAAAGAATAGATCCGAGTACTGCAAATCTAAATATCGCATCAAAGAATATTTGGAATATGCTTTCTTTTACTCTTGAAGGAATTGTTTACCTGATTCTCGGAATGCAATTACCTATGGTTTTACAAACATTTAAAAACAATACCTATTCATATTCGGTAGGAATGTTACTTTTATTCGTTCTTATCATAACAGTATCTTTTGCAATAATTAGATTTGTTTGGTTCTATCTAACAACTCGAAAAAAGTCGTTTTTTGAAAAAAACGAGCCGATAAAAAAATGGAAGGCGGCACTTATTTTCAGTCTTGCAGGTGCAAGAGGAGCAGTTACAATGGCGAGTGTATTATCTATACCTGTTTTATTAAGTGACGGAACTGCTTTTCCTCAGCGTGATTTAATAATTTTGCTATCAACAGGAGTAATTCTGTTATCGCTTATCATAACTAATTTCATTCTTCCCGTTGTAGTCGGAAAATCAGATAAATCAACAAAAGAGATAAAGGAGAATGAAGCATGTATTGAAATTTTATGTAATGTTGTTGATGCACTTGAAAAATCTGCAACAAAAGAAAATGAAATAGCCGAAAGAATGATTCTGAGCAGGTATAAACACAGGATTCAGAACTTACGGTACACTCATACCGATAAAAATAAGGAAAAGATGCTGCGAAATGAAGCTCGGGAATGGGAAAAACAAAATACTATTCTTCTTATAGAGAGCGGTAGTATAGATGAAGCGGTTGGAAATCGATATTTGTATTCAATAAACAAACATCTAAAATTTCCGGTTTTATTTTCCGGTAAAAAAAGAAAAAAACGTTTTAAACATAAATTCCATGATAAAGAATTTCATTTTGAAGTATTAAAACTAAAGGAAATCAATGATTCATTTGTTATTAAAAAGCTAATTGAGCGGCAACAATATGACAATAGTTATGAGTTGAAGAAAGTACTTTCAGAATATGAATCCAATTTACTTAATATGAATAATATGATTGCAATGGCAGGACGAAGAAAAGATTTTGCAAAAATAGAAATTGCTATGACTGAAGTTGCATCAACTGCATTTCAAATCGAACGCGATAATATACAAGCAATGTTCGAGTCTGGACGCATTTCACGTGAGAAAGCTAAAGAACTTCGTAATAATCTTATGTATATGGAAGCTGAACTAAAATAATCCGTTTTTCTCTAACTTCGATAACTCCTTTAAATTCTTAACTCCGTCCCTTCTTCAACTCTTCATAAATCAACAACTGATTTCCGATGACAATATTATCTCCTTCTTGAATTCCCGAAGCAATATAAGAAACACCGTTATGACTACCTTGCAGAACCACTTCCTTCATCTTATAACTTTCATTATTTTTATCCGCGACCACTAAAAAATATCTGTTATCATCAAAAATCAATGCATTAGATGAAACTGTTAAGAATTGTTGATTATCTTGTTTTTGTAATGTAACTAATACCGACATTTCCGGTTTGAATTTTAAATCCGAGTTAGAAATCGGAATTCTCGCTTTCAAAACCTTTTCTTCCGGATCGAATACTTGTGAAAGTGTTTTGATTTTTCCTTTAAAAATTTCACCGGGATAAGAAAGCGTTGTTATATCAACCTCCATACCTTCATGCACAAATTGTAAATTTCCGGCATATACATTGGCTGAAATCCATACCGTACTTAAATCGGCAATAGTAAAAACTATTTCACCTCCTGACGAAATAGTGCTTCCAGACGAAATATTTTTATCTACTATAAACCCCGTCATCGGCGCTTTAACAGAAAAAGTTCCGTTCAACTCATTATATCCATACAAAAACATATCCGTTTCCGTCTTTTGGAGAGACGCTCTACATTGATTTAACCGCGCTTCCACTTCTAATAATTCTCGTTCGGACAACATACCGGAATCAAACATAGATTGAGCACTTTTGAGTTCTCGCTCAACAATCTTTTTCTCCGCTTTTAATGAAGTTTGTTCCGATAACAACTGTGTTAGTTCCGTACTACGAATGTCAAAAAGTATATCTCCTTTCTTAACTTTATCGCCTAAAGAAAAATAAGTTTTCTCCACTACTCCACTAATTAAGGGAGAATAATGTATGATTTTATCCGGGTCGTATTCCACCTTTCCGGTTAGAGTCAAACCTTCCTGCCTATTACTCAAAACCGCTTGAGTAGTTTTTACTTCCTTTAGAAAATCAGTATGGATTTCACCATTGAGCCCGTCGTTTTCCTTATTTATACCTTTTGAGCAAGAAACCGCACAAGATGCCGCGATGCCCGCAATTAATAATATAATTTTCTTGTTTATCATTTTGTTTTTGTTTTTTGGGTTAAAAAAATCAGAAAGTTGTACCAGGGTTTAAATTGTTGATTTATAATAAATAACGAAGAAAGCAAGATGAAAAAATAATAATAACCTATAATCACAAAGATTTTACTTTTCACACTTTTTTAATCAGTATATCAGAATAAAAAAATCATATTCAATAATTAATCATCTTAACTTTCTCCATATTTATTAACTTAATAACTCCTTAAACCTCTCTAACTTATTATTCAATATCTTCTCCAACAACATATTGTAACTCTTCAAATTGCTGTCCGATATTTTTCTTTACCGACAACATGGTTTGTTTAGTGTTTTTATAACTTTCCATAAAATCAATATATTCCAACATACTGATATTTCGTTTCAACAGATTCTCGGTATAGACATCCAGCATACTGTCAATTTCAGACAACAAACTGTTATTCTTCATTTTCAAAAAGAAGTCATACACAGAGCCATAATTATTAAAAGCTTGCTCAACTTCCTGTAGTACCAAATTCTGTTGCTGTTGAAACAAATATTCACTTTGCACTTTATTATAGTGAGCAATTCGTATATTTCCCTGATTCCGATTTATTATGGGCAAATCTATATTTAATCCGAACCCAACAAAATTCTTCCACACACCGCCATAACGGTCATAATTAACGCTTAACTCCAGATTCGGAGCACGTTGCGACTTTTCGTAAGAAATAGACTTTTCAAAATATTGTGTTTGAAGTTGGGAATATTTTAAGTCGTGGCGAGAATCTTTAGCTTGTTGAAATAAATTTTGTAATGAAATTTCTGCCGGATTTTTATACTCTTTTCCATCAGTAACGATTTCCAAGACAATTTGAGTTTGAATATTGAGTAGAGTTCTCAGCATTTTTTGCCGTTCATTATATTCCAATCGCACCTCATGTCTCTCATTTTCCAATTCCAGAAGTGATGATTGCAAGCGGAGCAGTTCGCTTTTAGAAACATTTCCTAAAGAGACTTGAGCTTGATAATTTTCAATCAGCTTATCAAACGCCTCTATTTGATTTGACAATATTGTTTGATATTCTTGCAAATAAACAAGGTCATATATAGATTTTCGTAATTCCGCCTTTAATGATCTCAACATGTCACCAAACTCTTCTACAGCCATTTCTTTAGAAACCTTTTCCATTTTCATCAACTTTCTCCGCTGTCCGGCAATTTGAATAAACTGACTTAATTCAACGCTGAACTCCGTATTTCTACCGAAATTTCCAAACAAAGGAGGAATTACCTCATCAATGCCTTCGCGTTGTGAAGATGTACTCCAAAAATTGATTTGGCTTATTGAAAGTGATGGGTTTTCCCATAATTTTGCCTGTGTTATCGCTGCGTCGGCAATATCAATATTATATTGTTGAGCTATAATTTCCAGATTTTGTTTCAGGAACATGATTTCCGCTTCTTCCTGAGTTATTTTTTGAACTTGCTGAGTCCGGGCAGGGAGAACGAAAACCATCCAACAGCAAAAAACAGATAACATATAAAGATATTTTTTCATATCTACTTCGCAATTTTATTGCTGCAAAAGTATATCCCTAATATTAGACAGAATTTTGAAGAGGATTAAAATTAGATTAGAAAAGTAAAAATAATAAGATAAAGATTCATTTCTTCTAATGTTAAATAGATTTCGTTTTCAATTTTATTTTTTTATTTAATAAAAACGGCAATCAATTTATCACATTAAATATGAACGGATTCGGATTAGTTGTATTTGGATATTATAAATAATTTATTTCCTTTAACTTTGCCGACAGTTTTTATGTAAATTTTCATATCAAAGAAAAAATATATGTCAGCAAATAAAAATCTTCATTCTGAAATAGCTTTCAAAAGAATTGATAATTATCCCGGGAAACCAACAATAATTTTTCTTCACGATTCATGGGGCAGTATTAATTTATTGCGTGATTTTCCGGAAAAATTGGGAGAATTAACCGAATGTAATGTGCTTATATATGATCGGCAAGGTTACGGAGAATCAGGTCCGTTTTCGTATTCCAAACGTAACAATGATTACATGGAGCTGGAAGCGGATATTCTGAACGAACTTTTAGATTATTGGAAAATAGATAAAGCTATACTTTTCGGACATAGTGACGGAGGGTCTATTTCTTTGATAACAGCGGCAAAATACCCCTCAAAAATCGTAGGAGTTATTACTGAAGGCGCACATGTTTTCGTAGAAGATATTACTGTTAACGGAATAAAAGATGCTGTTAAGCTTTATCAAACCGGCAATTTAAAATCCAAATTAGAGAAATATCACGGTGAAAAAACCGATTCAATGTTTTGGGCTTGGGCCGATACATGGACATCGGAAGAATTTCGGACCTGGAATATTGAAAGTTTTTTGCCTGCAATCCATTGTGATCTGCTTGTTATTCAAGGTGCTGACGACGAATATGGAACATTGGAACAAGTTACTAAAATAGTAACCCAAACGAGCGGACAAGCTTCAAAATTGATTATTCCGAATGCTAAGCATTCTCCACATAAAGAAGTTCCCAATTTAGTTTTAGAAAAATCCGCAGAATTTATTAAACAATTGTTTGATGATGAAAATAAAAACGCATCTATCCGGGAAGTTTCCAAAGCTTCTTTTAGAAAACATAAAAATAAATTTAAAGGTATAATCTTCGATTTAGACGGCACATTGGTAAACTCGCTTGAAGACTTGGCTGGTTCAATGAATAAAGTATTACAAAATCATAACTTCCCTACTCATTCATTAGCCGACTACAAAATTTTTGTCGGCAAAGGAATTTTAAATTTAGTTCGCTCTTCTTTACCGAAAACAATACAGGATGAACAAACCGTTAAATCATGTTATCAACAAATGGTTAGTATTTATAAAGACAATTGCATCATTAAAACCGCACCGTATGACGGTATAATTGATTTACTTAACGAATTGAAATATAGAAAAATAAAATTAGCCGTACTTTCAAACAAAGCAGATGAATTAACAAAAAAGATAGTTCAAACATTAATGCCGGATTATTTCGATGTGGTTTTAGGATTAACAAGCGAAGAGCTCAGAAAACCCAATCCGTTTGTCGCATTAAAAATAAGCAATTTTTTTCAAATTGATAGTGAAAATATGATTTATGTCGGCGACTCCGGCATTGATATGCAAACCGCTCAAAATGCAAAAATGTTTGGTGTTGGTGTAACTTGGGGATTTCGAACCGAAGAAGAATTAATCGTTAACGGCGCTCAAGAGATATTAAATCACCCGTCAGATTTAATAAAAATTATTTCTTAATTAATGTGTTTATAAAATATTATTTATATCCTATTGATTGTGAGTAATTCAACCTAAAATCATATTAATAAAATACAAAACACTAAAAGTTTCTTCTAATTATATCTAATCTTAATTTTGTAAATTGGGAAAATATTAGCGCCAAAATTTAGCAGCTATACTAATGTGGTTATCATAATTTACACAACAATATTGGGATATTTTAATTAATGAGTTTGAATCAATCAAGAGTACTATTGAAATTTTCCTTCAAACCGAAATAAATATATCACAAATAAGAATCAAAAAGTTGCATATTTACTTATCTTTGTAAACATTTTGTGTTCAGACAAATCATGTAAAGCGAATAAAATATCTATGTTAAAAAAATATCCCAAAAGAAGAATCGAATTACCTGATAACTACCTGAAGATATATTCGGAGCATTATAAAAGTAATCGGGAAGGAGATACATCAGCAGCATCATTGTCAAAAAAGATGGAATCGTGGATGCATAAAAAAGTTGCACAAGATGTAATCAATGATAAAAACAAATCTACACTTGAAATCGGAGCCGGCACATTAAACCAACTAACTTACGAAAATCCGGTTCCCTATGATATCATTGAGCCTTTCACCGAATTATATCAAAATTCAAAACTTCTTGATAATATTAATGAAATTTATAATGATATTGAGAATGTACCTGAAACAAAAAAATACGAAAGAATTACATCGGTTGCCACATTTGAGCATATATTAAATTTGCCTACTGTTGTTGCTAAAACTTGCTTACTATTAGATAAAGACGGAACTTTGCGCGCATCTATTCCAAACGAAGGCAGTATTCTATGGACATTAGGCTGGAAATTGACAACTGGTGTGGAGTTTCGACTAAAATACGGTTTAAAATACGGTCTTTTAATGAAATACGAACATGTAAATTCCGCAAAAGAAATTATTGAAGTAATCAAATATTTTTATAAAAACGTAAAATGTTCTTATTTCGGAATTAACAAGACGTTAGCTTTCTATATTTTCCTCGAATGTTCCAATCCGAATATTGATTTGGCAAAGGAATATTTGAATAATTCTTTAAATTAATAAATTAAATAAATCCACAAATCCATTGAAAATAAAACAATTAACAACCGTTAATCAAAAAGTATTAAACAAAATTAATTCTTTGCTGCCTGAGTTATTTGAAAATGCATCGGTATTAAGTCTTCAACAACTCGAAGAAATGATTAATGACGATAATACTACTATCTTTATTGCTGAAGAAAATGAAGAGATTATAGGAATGCTTACTTTTGTAATTTATAGAATTCCAAGCGGTTTGAAAGCTTGGATAGAAGATGTAGTTGTTGATAAAGAGTATCAGGGAAAAGGTATAGGAAAAATATTGGTTCAGAGAGCAATTGATTATGCTAAGGAATTAGGTATTAATAAAATAGATTTAACATCAAGTTTATTCAGAGTTGCTGCAAATATTCTATACCCTAAACTCGGATTTAAGAAAAGGGAAACAAATGTATATCGTTTAGAAATATAAAACAACATTATACTAATAACTGAACTTAACAAATAAAACAAAACTTTGCTGCAAAAAACTCATCTTTCACATACAGATTGTAGCGATATTCTAATCTAAATTTCTACACTTTATTTAAGACATTATATTTGATTTATCAGAAAAAAGTTAGTAGCTTTGCCGAATAATTTTTTAATTTTAAATACAGACATGAATAACGCGATTTTTAAATTTCCAAACCCAAACAATGAACCGATAAAAGGTTACATGCCGGGCAGTCCAGAACGTATTGAGCTTGAAAAAGAATTGAAACGCCAATCAAGCACTGAAATTGAAATTCCGCTTCTAATAGGAGGTAAAGAAGTTAGAACAGGCGTAACTAAAAAAGTTACAATGCCTCACAATCATCAACATGTATTGGCTACTTTCCACTGTGCAACGGAAGAAACAGTTAAGATGGCTATTGACGCTGCTTTAAAAGCAAAAGAAGAATGGCAAAAAATGCCTTGGGTGGAAAGAGGTTCTATCCTTCTTCGTGCTGCAGAAATGATTGCTAAACCGTACCGTGCTACAATGAACGCAGCAACAATGCTCGGTCAAAGTAAAAATGCATATCAAGCAGAGATTGACTCAGCTTGTGAAGCTATAGACTTTTTAAGATATAATGCGCATTTTGCAGGACAAATCTATGAAGATCAACCAAAATCTGACGCAACTCAACTTAACAGAATGGAATACAGACCTCTCGAAGGTTTTGTTTATACAATATCTCCTTTCAACTTTACTGCTATTGCTACTAATTTGAATATGACTCCTATTATGATGGGTAACACCACCTTATGGAAACCTGCTACAACAGCGGTTCTTTCAAATTATTATGCAGCAAAGATTTTCTTGGAAGCAGGCGTTCCCGGCGGAGTATTTAACTTTGTTCCTGGTCAAGGTAGCCTTATCAGCGGTGTTGCTCTTAAACATAGAGCTCTCGCAGGTATTCACTTTACAGGATCTACATGGACCTTTAACAACTTCTGGAAAACCATCAGCGAAAATATTGAAAACTACGGCACTTATCCGAAAATCGTTGGTGAAACAGGTGGTAAAGATTTCGTTTTCGTTCACAATTCGTCTAATCCTATCGAAGTGGCTACCGCACTCGTTCGCGGCTCATTCGAGTATCAAGGACAAAAATGTTCGGCTTCTTCGCGTTCTTATATACCAAAATCTTTATGGAAAGAAATTAAGGAAGAGCTTGAAAAACAAGTTTCCGAAATTAAAATGGGTGATGTTGCCGATTTCGGCGTAACATTGGGTGCCGTAATTGATGAAGCTGCTTTCGACAGTATAATGAAATATGTTAACAAAGCTAAGGAAGATAAAGATTGTGAATTTATTACCGGCGGTAAAGCTGATAAGAGCAAGGGATATTTTATTGAACCTACGATTATCAAAACAACTAATCCTCATTCTGATACAATGGTTAACGAATTATTCGGACCGGTATTGACTATTTATGTTTATGATGATGAAAAGTTAGATGAAGCTATTGAACTTTGTAATACAACATCTCCGTATTCGCTAACAGGTTCTATATTCTCTAATGACAGAGCCGCAACATTGAAGATATTTGAAAAACTTCAGTATGCTTCTGGTAATTTATATATCAACGATAAATCAACAGGTGCTGTTGTAGGTATGCAACCATTCGGCGGCGGAAGAGCATCCGGAACTAATGATAAGGCGGGAAGTAAACTCAATTTATTCCGTTGGACAAGTCCGAGAGCTATAAAGGAAGTTTTCGTTCCTCCTACACATTTCAGTTATCCTTATATGAAATAGTTACTTTCGGATTTAATCTCGAATTCTTAAAACTATAACATAATAAAAAAGCAGACTCAAATATGGGTCTGCTTTTTTTATAGTAATATACGTTGTTTGATTTATTTAACAGAATATAAGAGTTGTTTCGTTGCTACACAATTTTCAATAACAGAAATTCATGTAGTTTCTTCCATATTAACTGTGAAGAATCTGACTCGTAATCCAATACTTAAAATTACAGTTCAATTGCTATAGGACAATGATCCGAAAACATCACATCCGAATGAATTTCAGCGGATTTCAATCTGTCTTTTAAACCTTCGGTTACAATATGATAATCTATACGCCAGCCAAGGTTTTTAGCTCTGGCATTAGATCTAAAACTCCACCAGGTATATTGTTCCGGATCTTTATTGAATTCTCTGAAAGCATCAACTAATCCAGAATCTACATATTTATCAAACCATTCTCTTTCTTCAGGAAGAAATCCGGACATCTTTTCATGTTTTTCAGGTTTGTTAATATCAATTGGTTTGTGGCAAATATTATGATCGCCGCAAATCAAGATATTCGGTCGAGTTTTCTTCAAATCATTAATATAATTATGAAATAAATCCAGAAATTGCATTTTTAATCCTTGACGTTCTTCGCCTGAAGTTCCGGATGGAATATAAACACAAATTATACTAACATCTCCGATATCTGCTCTGATAACACGACCTTCGGCATCAAAGAAATCATTGCCTATACCTTTACTGAAAAAATCGATTTTCAATTTGCTGAAAATTGCTACGCCACTATAACCTTTCTTCTGTGCGGAATTAATTATAATATGTTCATATCCTAATTCCCTAAATAAATTAAGATCGATATCGCTTTCCAAAGCTTTTATTTCTTGTAAACAAAGCACATCAGGATCAACTTTTTTAAGCCAATCTAATAAACCTTTGTTTAATGAAGCTCTGATTCCATTTACATTATACGAAATTACCTTCATTTAGACTAATTTTTAAAGAAAATATTTTTGATTTTATCTACATAATCAAGTTTTTCCCAAGTAAACAATTCAACTTCCAATTCTTTTTCTCCCGAATATTGAGATTTAAAAACTTTTTTAACAATTTGGGGAGTCCTTCCCAAATGTCCGTATGAAGCTGTTTCCGAATAAATAGGATTAAGAAGTTTCAATCTTTGAATGATCGAAACCGGACGTAAATCAAAGATTTCACCAACTTTCAGGGCAATTTCTCCATCAGTAAGTTTAACCTTTGATGTTCCGTAAGTATCAATAAAAATATTTATAGGTTCGGCAACACCAATTGCATAAGAGACTTGAACGAGAATTTCATCTGCTACTCCTGCCGCAACCAAATTTTTAGCAATATGGCGTGCTGCATAAGCTGCAGAACGATCAACTTTCGACGGATCTTTTCCCGAAAAAGCGCCGCCGCCGTGGGGAGCCTTTCCTCCGTATGTATCCACAATAATCTTTCTGCCGGTAAGTCCTGTGTCTCCTGCCGGGCCACCGATTACAAACTTTCCGGTCGGATTAACATGAAGGGTATAATTATTATCAAAAAGTTTTTGCGTTCTCACATCTAATTTTTTCACTACACGCGGAAGCAGAATATCAATCACATCTTTATTAATCTTAGAAAGCATCTCCGCATCGGCATTTGCAATATCTTCAGGAGAATTTGATTTTGGTCTGATAAAATCATCATGTTGTGTTGAAACCACTATTGTATGAATTCTTTTCGGTGATTTATCATCATTATACTCTATAGTTACTTGCGATTTCGCATCCGGGCGTAAATATTTCATTTCTCTGTTTTCGCGACGGATATCCGCTAATTCCTTAAGTATAACGTGAGAAATCTCCAAAGTCAAGGGCATGTAATTTTCCGTTTCGCGCGATGCGTATCCAAACATCATTCCTTGATCGCCGGCACCTTGATTAAGAGGATCTGTTCTCTCTACACCTCTGTTAATATCAGGAGATTGTTCATGAATTGAAGACAGAACTCCGCAGGAATCACCTTGGAATCCATATTCACTTTTAGTATAACCTATTCTATTGATAACATCACGGGCAATTTTCTGTACGTCAACATAAGCATTCGACTTAACTTCTCCGGAGATGATAACCTGTCCGGTAGTTACTAAAGTTTCGCAAGCAACTTTCGAATTGCAATCGAAAGCCAAAAGTTCGTCTAATATTGAATCTGAAATTTGGTCTGATACTTTATCCGGATGACCTTCGGATACAGACTCTGAAGTAAATAAATAACTCATATATAATTTATTTTAATATAAAAACTATGAAAGATGTAAACGAAAGCGAGGAGAAATATTATTTTAGCATTTTTTCTCGTGGTTGCAATCAATTCAAATCTTTCCACTAATTAATTTTGCAAAGATAACATAATAATTAAAAATTTGGAATTACTAATAAAGAAAATTATTTTTCAAATTCAATTTATAAATGTAATTCATTTGTCCAGAACGAAATAAGAAATATTTTTTTAGAACACTCAGGGTTTAAATCACAAGTGGCCGAAAGAAATAATCTCCCGACCACTTGGGTGTTCAATAAAGGACTTTTTACAACGACAATATGACAATAGTCTATTAAAATATAAATATAGACTTTAGCACATACTGGTTATAATAATGTAATCCATAGTCACCTGATGATGTTGTTACAGTAATTGTTAAATTACTCAGACTTGTATCAACCATAAAAATAGCAATAGAATAATAATTTCCTCCCTGATAACAAGCAGCACCAATTACTACACTTTTTTGTTCCACCATAACATCATTATTGGAATTAACCCAAGTTACTGTAATTGTAGCAGTAGTGAGAAACTCAGTAGTTTGAACCTCAACTTCAAGAGGCCCCATCTTCTTACTTTGTCCGAACATTGCCGTTGAAAACAAAAATAATGGCAACAACACCAATAAGAACTTAAAATTTTTCATAATTTCATCCCTTTAATAAATTTATTATGCAAAGATAAAATTTTATTATAATAGTTAATAATATGTAAATTATATTTACGCTTTTTATATTTACCGTTTTTGCATTATAACAATTTATATATTAACAAAATTATTTTTCAATAAATATTCTATAAACAGAATCATAAAGTTGCAAGGTAAATATTTAAAGTTATTTGGCTAACTTTGCAGCAAACTACAAAATATGAGCAAAAATGATGTTTACGGTAAAGGTTTGTTAGATTATTACCAAGGTAAAAAAGACGCTGAATTTATTGTGGAAAGCGATATTGCCGAAACTGAAATATGGCCTATCAAATTATTTTTCAGAGATTATTATGATATGCCGAAAATTGAAAAAACCGCATTGAAAGAAGCAAAAGGAAAAACTCTTGATGTTGGCGCCGGCGCCGGTAGCCACTCGCTTATACTTCAAGAAAAAGGATTTGACGTTACAGCTATAGATATTTCTCCGGGAGCCATACAGGTAATGCAAAAAAGAGGATTAAAAAAAGTGTTGCATGAAGATTTCTTTGCTTTAAATGAAAATGAGAAATACGATACTATATTGATGTTAATGAATGGCATTGGAATTACCGGCAACATCAATAATCTTGATAATTTTTTTATTAAAGCAAAAAACCTATTGAACAAAAACGGAAAGATTATTTTAGATTCTTCGGATTTGATTTATTTATATAATGATGGAACTTTTCCGGAAAAATATTATGGAGAAATAAACTACAGATTCATATATAACAATGAACATGGGGAAGAATTTTCCTGGATTTTTGTAGATTTTGAAACTTTGCGCAGATATGCGGAATCAAACGGTTTTACTTGCGAAAAAATATATGAAGATGCTCACTTTATGTATCTTGCTAAGCTGATGATTAACATTTAAATCCATTCTCTTTTAAGAATACTGTAAACTTCTATATCAAAAAATTTATCTTCACTATAAAACTCTCCGTCTCTTTCTATTCCTTCAAATTTAAAGCCCAAGCGTTTCGGAATATTTATGCTTTTTATATTTCCCACAGCACATTTAATCTGTATTCTATTTAAATTTAACGTTTCAAAAGCATAATCAATCATCTTTTCCACAGATTCTGTTATGATACCTTTACCCTGATAATCAGCAGAAAGCCAATACCCTATTTCAGTTCTTTTGTTCAGAAAATCAATCTCCTTAAATGCAATCAATCCAACAAATTGTTCATCATAAATTATAGAATAAACAATATCCTTAAATCTGGAATTATTATTTAGAATAGAATTGACAAAATCTTCCGAATCGGAAACAGATTGCGTATAATCAACAAAAGGAAGCCACTCCTTAAAATACTCTCTATGTTTATCTATTGCGTTAAAGATAGCAACAGCATCAGTAAAACGAATTAATCTGAGATATAAATTATTATTTATTTTTAAAGTTTCCATTTTAATATGATTATTTAAAATGCAAATTTACCATAATAATATTGAACTAAATATTTTTATTGAAATATCTATTATCTTTGAAGAAAATTTCGAATTACTAAATTTATTTTATAACTATTTGATAATAACCATTCCTATAGAAATGAATAAAAAAAAGCACAAAATTGGATTTGCATTTAGCGGCGGCGGAGCAAGAGCATTTGCAGAGCTAGGGGTTGTTGAAGCATTTTTAGAGTACGGCATTAAACCTGAAATTGTATCCGGAGTCAGCGCCGGTTCTCTTGTAGGCGCTTTTACCGCAGAAGGCCATAAACCAGCAGAAGTACTTGACCTCTTTAAAGATTTGACATTTAAAGAATTTACCGATATTAAGCTTCCTAATCAACAAGGAATTTCAAAAACCACAAGAATTCGCGCTTTCTTAAAAGAACACCTAAAGTCACGTACATTTGAAGATTTGAATATTCCGCTTCACGTGCTTGCTACAAATTTCGATGAAGGAACAACGGTAGAATTTTCAAAAGGATTGCTTATTGCACCGCTTGCGGCATCCTGCTCTTTTCCTGTTGTCTTTGCCCCTACTATAATCAATAAAGTCAAGTATGTCGACGGCGGTTTATTTAAGAATTTTCCGGTTACCACAATTAGAGATAAATGTGAATTTATTGTCGGAGTCAATATCAATCCTAAAAGTTTACAAAAAACGTCGGAAACTATTTTGGGTACCGTAGAAAGATGTGTTCATTTTGTTCTTGATGCAAATACTTACGAAGATGACCCAATTTGTAATATATTAATTAAGCCGGAAGCTCTCGGTGAATATTCTTTGTTTGATGTTAAATATAGAATGGAAATTTTTGAAATAGGTTATATTGAAGCGGTGAAAGCCATTAAGTTACACGACAGAATTCTGAAAAAGTATAAAAACTGTTGAAAGTGAATATAAAAGACAGAGAATCATAAGTAATAATAAAATGTTTTTAAATCACTTTCTAAGTCTATTCATTTAATATTTTTAAATATAAATTTATAAACAATATTTAATTACATAATTAAATAAAGTATCAAAAAACTGTTTGTCGGTTTCAGAATCATTATCCAAACCATGCCCGGAGTTCTCATATATAAACAATTGAGAATCTATTTCGTTTTCTATCAGCATTTCATATAATATTGTCGCATTTGTAATTGGAACAATATCATCTAAAGAGCCGTAAGCTAATAATGTAGGTGGTATATTCTGTTTCACATAATATGCGGGCGAAATGCTTTTTATCTCATTCTCATAAGAATATATATCATCAATAGTAATTTCAAAGCCTAACAGATATGAAAGACAAGATTGAATGTACGAAGACGAATGCATTGAAAGATAACTTTCATCCAGAAAATCCGTAGGTCCGCACTGGCTGACACAAAGCACTACAGGAATCGGAGATGATGAATAATATTTATAAGAATATAACAAAGATAAATGCCCTCCGGCCGAAGCTCCCATCAAAATAATTTTCTTAAGCTGAATATTTTCTTCCGATGCAAAATCCTTAATCTTAGAAATCGCCGCATAAATATCATCAAGCATATCCTGACAATCGGCATTATCTCCAAACATGCGGTAATTCATTGTCGCGGATACAAGACTCGATATCTTGCTGGCATTTCTGATTGCACCGTCGTAAGAACTTTTATCACCACTCGACCAGCCGCCTCCGTGAATAAATAAAATGCACGAACCATATCCTACAGTTGACTGCGGTTCCAAAGGGAAAGCTATGTCTAATTTTTGCGCATCACTTGTGCCGTAATTAATATCATTATAAATTCTAACTCCGTCTTCATCAATATAATTCGGTTTTAAATTATTATTGCAAGCGACAAACAGAAATTGGAGTGAAATTATTACTGAAATAAAATGTTTCTTCAAGATTTTTATACTGGTTTTAATGTAGTAAAACGGATATAGATTATATTTTTATTTTAAACTTTTATAAATATCCATTATTTGCGAAGCAATTATTTGTCTATCAAACTTTTTGATATGTTCCTTTCCAGCGTTAACAAGTTTGTCTCTCAAGTCTTTATTATTAAGCATCTGTATTATCGCGTCCGCAAGTTCATCAACATTTCTAACATCTACATAAAACGCGCCGTCGCCGGCAGCTTCATTAAAGCAACCCTCTTTATTAGTAATGACAGGGGTTCCGCAGGTTAATGATTCAATAAGCGGAATACCAAATCCTTCGAAAATCGACGGATATATCATAAATTCGGCTAAATGATAAAAAACTTTCAACTCGGCCGTACTTACAGAATGGAGAAAATGGACATTATTAATATGATTTAATTTTATATACTCTTTTAGATAATTCACATATTCCGTTTTCCTTCCGATAATATAAAAAGGAATATCAATATTATGTTTATTCAAAGCTTCAATTACAGAAA
Organism: Bacteroidales bacterium; assembly: GCA_031276035.1. Lineage (NCBI taxonomy): Bacteria > Pseudomonadati > Bacteroidota > Bacteroidia > Bacteroidales > Bacteroidales bacterium. The sequence continues at coordinate 69,747 of JAISNV010000019.1, forward strand.
GTACATTTTTTCTTTCCTCAATATTTCCGACAGAAATAATAAAATTATCGGGGAGATTATATTTGTTTCTGACAATTTGCACATATTTATTATCAAGTTCTGTTCCGAAATAAGGATTGCAAGGCTGATAGATAACAGAGATTTTATTGCCGGGAAAATGAAAAAACTCCATTATATCGTATTTGGTTTGATTACTAACAGCAATAATTCTGTCGGCGTGCATTATTGCATAATTAGCTTTCTTTTTGTAAATAAAGCTGTTAATAGGTCCGAACAATTCGGGATGTCTCAAGAAAATAACATCATGTATCGTAACAACCTTTTTACTTTTATAATTAACGATTTTGGGAGGAAGTTCGCCGCTAAGCCCGTGGAAGACATCAAGATTATAACTCTTTAGAAATGAACTTAAAAAAACCGACCGCCAAATAGACGGAAAATATTTCCAAAGAAACTTCGGCGTAATTATCTCGGCATTAAGTTTCTCAGCAAAATCAATGTATTTTTTTAACTTCGGTGTAAACAAAAAATAATTATCTTGCGGATAAAATTCATTCAAAGCGGAAATAATATTTCTACTATAATTTCCCAATCCGCTATCGTTATTAAATGCTCTTTTGGCATCAAAACCTATATTCATTTAATCTGCGATCTTTTTCAGTTTATTAATAATTTTATTTCCGAGAGCCGACTTTCTCTCAATATGATTAAGTACTTCTTTTACAAATTTATTATTTTCGAAATTTCCTCTTACACTTTCGAAATCCATTTCACAAGTATCATCTTCACCATCAGCACCAAATCCAGTTTTAGACAAACTACCGAATTCTTTTTTCGCATCTTCATAAAGTAATTCATCTAACTCAACAACAGCATTTTTCCAATTATTAACCACATTCATCACATCAGAAACAGTAAACTCGGAATAAGACTTTTCGAAAGATTCTTCAATCTTGTTTAAAGCCCAAGTCCATTCGTAACTATAATAATTTTGATGTATTTCTCTAAATCTATTGTTTATATCATCAAGCGACAATTTATTAGTTTCAATATCAGTTAATAATTTTTGAATTTCACTTTTAGGTGCGATTAATCCTGCCAAATCAATCCAAACGCCATTACCTATTTCAGTATCAGGTTTCAAAGCATTGGTCAAATCTTTATATGATTCAATATTAACATTTTCGATACGACTAATTAAAGAATTACCTAAAAATTTTATAATAGCCATTTCATACAATTTCAGGCCTTTGTTTAAACTGGAATTTTTGATTTTAGTGCTTTTATATGTATACCAATTGGAGGTATTTCCGGAAATATTTTGAAGATTGTGCAAAATATCCAGAGCTTTATACATTCTATGAATGGTAAACGGACTTAATAAGTTGAAATTAACGCAATCCGCCGAATTTGTTAATTTTCGTTTATCTCTCAAAGGCCATTTTTGCGCATCACGGATTGTTCCTACGCTTTTCAAATTAATTCCGGGAACTAAAATACTTTCATTATCATTTTCAATCAAATACGAAAACGGAATATCCGAAGTATCCGAATTACTCGTATGCCTACCCATAACAACTGTAAATGGTCCTATTTTCGCAGGCCACATTATATAAGAACCGGAAGCGGTTTTAGCTCCTCTTTCCAAAATCCCTTGATGAACTGGACCCAATTTATAAAGATGATTACTTTGATTGGAGCCGCTACCTGCATTCATAAAAGAAAACTGACCGGCAATTAATAATGTGCTTTTGTGATGCGTAACTGTAAACGGACCCGCAAAGATTGAGCACGCTTCTCCGTGATAACCAACACAGTTAGCAAAGAAAAGTGAATTTTCGGCAGAATACTGTTTCCCCAAAACACAAGATTCTCCGACAAAACAATTGATAAGCAATACACCATCGGTAATGTTACTTCCGTTGGAAACAATGAAATTTTCGGCAATAACGCCCAATCCGACGTAAGTTGATGCAACTTCGCAACTATTTATACTACCGTTTCGCAAGCGAAAAACATTATCAATACGGGCATGGGAACCTATTTTCACATCTTTGATAACCTTACAGCTGGTTATAGAAGAATTTTTTCCTACTATACCCATATTTGATTTCACAGAAAGCGAATAATCATCAATAAGTTTATTTAAAACATCTATAGTATGGGTTTTATCTCTATACATTGCAAGCACATAAGCAATCTGTGCCGAAAGATTATCATAGATTTGAACATCTCTTCCGCCGGTTTCACACATTACGGCAACCGAAGTGCCGTTGCCGAAAGTTGTTTCGCCTTCGACAGACATAATATCAACATTATCGATTAAAACATTGTCCTCGATAATATAATTTGCCAAATAACTTCTAACCTGATTTATACAAACATTATCTCCTATTCTGCAATTATGAATTGTAGCATTGGATATTCCGGTTTGTCTTATAACATTTCCGGGTAAAACGAATTCGTCTTCAAATCTTCCGAGAAATACTTCACCGGAAAAATTTGTATTTCTAATATTTTTTGTGGAAAAACCTTCGGCAACAACCGAAATTAATGTCCAATCTTTGCACCGGCAACCTTTACTTTCTAAGTCCAAAATTTCTATGTCGGTTAATTTTCGATATTCTTTCATAAATACATTATCCGATTAACTTGCAAATATAGTAAAAACAATTAACAATGATATTTATTGTGGCAATTAGTGAAAATAGAATAATTTTAATAAAATTGATAAAATAATTTTGAAATACCGGATATAGTCGTTAAAAAAATAATTTCGAAAATTTTGTTTTTTTTCAATTAAAGAATATAAAACTCTGAACTCTAAACCTTAAACTTTATACCCTAAAAGTTATCAACAACAATTAATTTTTTACTATTTTTTCTTACTTTTGCGCATGAAAAAATAAATTCGCAACTCAAAAAATGAGAGTATGAAAATTTTTGAAATTATTAGACTAATCCTCGAACTCGCCGGTTCTCTCTGCATGTTTCTTTTCGGCATAAAAATGATGAGTGATTCTCTTCAGAAAGTTGCCGGAAGCAAAATGCGTTCGATTTTATACAAGATGACATCAAACAGGTTTAAAGGAGTTTTCACAGGATTCCTTGTCACATCGGTTATACAATCATCGTCAGCATCTACGGTAATGGTCATTAGTTTTGTCAATGCAGGATTGATGTCGTTGACAGCTGCAATTAGTGTCATTATGGGTGCAAACATCGGAACAACAGTAACCGCGTGGCTCATCTCTTTGTTAGGATTTAAAGTTTCAATGGCAACTATATCTTTACCGCTAATGGGTTTAGGATTGCCTTTCTTATTTTCAAAAAAAGACAAACAACGTTCTATAGGAGAGTTAATTATAGGTTTTGGAATTTTATTTATAGGTTTAGAATTTCTTAAATCATCCATCCCGGACATACAATCAAATCCGGAATTTTTTAACTTCTTGGGCAATTTGACAGACAAAGGATTTTGGTCGATATTGATTTTCGTATTAATAGGCACTTTACTTACAATTATTTTGCAATCATCAAGTGCTACGATGGCTTTGACATTAGTACTTTGTTTTAACGGAGTTCTATCTTTCGAATGCGGTGCCGCAATGGTTCTTGGAGAAAATATCGGGACAACAATTACCGCGAATATTGCCGCCCTGGTCGGAAATATATCTGCCAGGCGTGCTGCCTTTGCACATACATTATTCAATTTAATAGGCGTTATCTGGATGCTTATAATATTCTTTCCTTTCTTACATGCAGTAGATTATTTCATAGTAAAATTAACAGGAGTATCCGCTTTCGGAGATCCTAATTCAGAAGCCGTCAGAGTTGCAATCCCAATAGCATTGTCTATCTTCCATACATCATTCAATCTTATTAACACTTTTATTCTGATCTGGTTTACTGATTCGATTGCTAAATTTGTTACTTGGGTTATTAAAGATAAAAACACTGACGAAAGTTTCCGCCTGAAGTATATCACACAAGGAATCATGAATACCAGCGAGTTAGCAACAATTCAAGCTAAAAAAGAAATAGTATTCATGGCTCAGCAAACCAACAAGATGATAGAAATGTTACCGGAATTGCTTACAACCGATAATGAAAAAGATCTCAAGCCGTTAGGAATTAAAATGGATAAATATGAAGAAATATCAGACAGGATGTTACTCGAAATAAGTAAATATCTTGCAAGTATTACAAAAAATTCCGAAGTAAGTGCTGCTGTTGCCGATAGAATCATCGCCATGCTTAAAATTATTGATGAAATTGAACGTATTGCAGACAGATGTTATCAATTCTACAGAGAAATTTCAGCCAAAGTCACAAACAAAATCAGTTTCACGGAAAATGTTACAAAAGAGTTATTGGTGATGGTTGAATATACTCAAGAAGCATATAATAATATGACCAAAAATTTATCGGAAGACTATCATAAAATTAATCTTGTACCGGGAAATAATATCGAAAAAAAGATTAATGAACAAAGAGATGAATTGAGAACTATGAACGCCGAAATGATCCGTAATAATCAAATAAGTTTTGAGGCAAGCAGTTCTTTAAACGAGATATTTTCAACATATGAAAGAATCGGTGATATCATCCAAAATGTAAATAAATCTATCGCAACCGTGAAAGAATAATAATTTAAAAAGAGAGAATGAATACTTTTGATATTATTACCTTAATCCTTCAACTTGCCGGTTCTCTTTGCCTGTTTCTTTTCGGTATTAAAATGATGAGCGATTCGCTTCAGAAAGTTGCCGGAAGTAAAATGCGCTCTATTTTATACAGAATGACTTCGAACAGATTCAAAGGAGTTTGTACCGGATTTCTTATTACAACAGTTATTCAATCATCGTCAGCATCAACAGTGATGGTTATTAGCTTTGTAAACGCCGGACTAATGTCATTGACCGCGGCAATAAGCGTTATCATGGGCGCAAACATAGGAACAACAGTTACTGCATGGCTCATTTCATTACTCGGATTTAAGGTTTCGATGGCAACAATATCATTGCCGTTAATGGGAGTTGCACTACCCTTCTTATTTTCAAAAAAAGACAAACAACGCTCAATAGGAGAATTAATAATCGGATTCGGCCTTTTATTTATCGGGCTGGAATTTCTAAAAAGCTCAATTCCAGATATTCAATCAAATCCGGAAACATTTGGTTTTTTATCAAATTGGACTGGTAAAGGATATTTTTCAATAATTCTTTTTGTTTTTATAGGTTCGCTGCTTACAATAATTCTACAATCGTCGAGTGCAACAATGGCACTTACTTTGGTATTATGTTTCAACGGAGTTTTACCTTTCGAGTGTGGTGCCGCTATGGTTCTCGGAGAAAATATCGGAACAACGATTACCGCAAACATTGCAGCACTTGTAGGAAATATATCCGCCAGACGAGCGGCATTTGCTCACTTTATTTTCAATTTTTTCGGAGTAGTATGGATGTTGCTCCTGTTCTATCCTTTCCTTCACGCAATAGACTTTTTTATTGAAAAATCATCCGGCGTTTCCGCTTTCGGCGATCCGAACAATCCTGATGTCAGACTTGCGATACCAATAGCATTATCAATATTCCATACCACATTTAATATCATCAACACATCCATCCTCATCTGGTTCACAAAATCAATTGCAAAATTCGTAAGCTGGATTATCAGAGATAAAAATACCGATGAAACTTTCCGTTTGAAATATATTTCACAGGGATTAATGAATACCAGTGAATTGGCAACAATTCAAGCCAAGAAGGAAATCGTTTTTATGGCTCAGCAAACTAAAAAAATGATTGTAATGTTACCCGATTTATTAATTGTTGATAATGAAAAGGAACTTAAACAATTGGGTGATAAAATGCAAAAATATGAAGAGATTTCCGACAGAATGTTGCTCGAAATAAGCAAATATCTTGCAAGTATCACTAAGCATTCTGAGGTAAGTTCTGCTGTTTCAGACAGTATTATTGCCATGCTTAAAATTATTGATGAAATTGAACGTATAGCCGATAGATGTTATCAATTTTATAGAGTAATAACATTTAAGTTTAAAAACAAAATTAAATTCGACGAAAATGTAACAAAAGAATTGTTAGTAATGTCGGAATATATTGAGGAAGCGTTTTTGAATATGCTTAATAACTTATCCGAGGACTATCATAAAATTGATCTGTCGCCCGGTAATATTATTGAAAGAAAGATTAACGACAAACGGGATGAATTGAGAACAATAAATGCCGGAATGCTTCGTAATAATGAGATTGAATTTAATGCGAGTAATTCTCTGAATGAGATCTTCTCTACTTATGAAAGAATCGGTGATATTATTCAGAATGTAAACAAATCAATAGCAACTGTTACCGATGAATAATTTTTATAAGCGATATTTTCTAAACTTAGAATATAACGGACAAAAATATCACGGATGGCAATTACAACCAAATGCCAACACTGTTCAAGCTGAAATTGAGAAAGCCTTGAGATATATTATAAAAAAGGAAACTTCGGTTGTTGGCTGCGGCAGAACAGATACAGGCGTACATGCTTCAGACTTTTATTTACATTTTGATCTTGAAAAAGAGCTAGATATTAATACTACCGATTTTTTATATAAACTTAATGGTATTTTACCGGAAGATATCAAGATAAAGAAGTTGTTAATACCTGAGAATAATGAGACTCACGCTCGGTTCTCCGCAACTGAAAGAACCTACAATTACACAATCATTTCAGAGAAAGACCCGTTTATGTTTGATTTTGCCTATCATTTTTCAGCAAAACTTGATCTCGGCATTATGAATGAAGCTTGTGAAGTTTTAAAAGAGTATCTTGATTTCAGTAGCTTCTCAAAAACTGGGACCGACGTTATGACCAACAATTGTATAATCAAAGACGCACACTGGCAGAAACAAGAGCATATAATTGTGTTTACAATCACTGCCGACAGATTCTTACGAAATATGGTTCGTGCAATCAGCGGCACAATGTTGGAAATTGGAATGAATAAAATTACTATTGATGATTTCAGAAATATCATTGAAAGTCAAGATCGTTCTAACGCTGGAGCATCCGTACCCGCAAAAGGATTATGCTTAACGGAAGTTAAATATGAAGGATGTAAATTTGTTGAGGCAAATTAAAAAAGACAAGAAAGCGGAAAAACAAGAGAAATAATACGAACATAAATCTACTTTGTTTCATACATTTCGCAAAACAAAAATTTTCAACTTTCAATTAATAAAATTATCTTTGCAATAAATCTCAAAAATGTCGAAAAAAATAATTGATAGATATATTTGGCTGATAGAAACCGTGGTTAAAGCCGGTGAAGACGGTATTACTTATAAAGATATTAATAAGCGTTGGATGAAAGCAGCAATATCTAATGGTGAAAAATACCCTTTAAGAACATTTCATAATCACAGAAGTGAAATCTCAACCATTTTTAATATAGATATTGCTTGTAATTCTGTTACAAATACTTATTATATTGATCTAAAAAAATTACGAAAAAGACATAGTAAATCGAATAAGTTATTACTAAGCTTCTTAGCGGGATTAAGCCAAGATACGATTGATTACGAAGAAACTGATGACATTAATGTTATTGAAGCAAAAAAAGAGAAAACCGTAAAAAAAGTTATTGATAAAGATACAAATATCAGTAATGAATTAACAAATGAATTAGACAGCAATCCTATTGAAATTCAATTACAAATTTATTCCCCATTAAAGGAGCAGATAAAATCGAATCCTATTCATCATTCTCAAAAAGAAATATCAAGCACTTCATCAAGCATAATAATTTCTCTGCTGCTTAATCCGTCCGATTCATTTAACCAATTAATATTATCCTACGGTGATCAGGCTGAAATACTTTCACCTAACAGTTTAAGAAAAGATATCACCGATATAATCGGCAAGGCGATGAAGCGTTATACCGCCGCAAAGCCTGCCAAGAAGAAAAAGGAAGAAAAAGACGACGGTATTATTGAGCTTTGGTAAATAATTCAGCCCAATTTTTATATTCGCGCTTTTCCCATATTTTGCTGTGATAAGCGTAACTTGCAATAAGCGGTATTACCGTAGTGGCTTCGGCATAAACCATTTGTTCATGAATAATACTAACTTTACCCCAAGAGGAAGCTTCTTTCAAAGTTGATGAAGAACAAGCACCGTCACGAACATCAGCAACAGTAATTTGAACTGCATATTTATGCATAGGAACATCGTGACCGAGAATCTCAGCACAAACTACAGTATCTTGGGCGAAATTCTTAGGAACGCCGCCGCCAACCATAAGCAAGCCTGTTGTATTAGCTGCTATTTTTATTTGAGTTAATTCCAGAAAATCCTTAACAGAATCTATAGAAAGATGTTTATCTGGATTTTCCCATTGATGTTTAACCAGACCAAAGCCGGCACTACAATCCGAAAAAGCCGGACAGAATATCGGAACGCCACATTCGTATGCTGTTTGGATTAAGGAATCCTTTTTAACCGAATTTTTTGTCAACCACTTTCCTACTTCATGTAGAAATTCCCTTGATGAATAAGGTCTCTTTTCCAAAGAATCGGCTATTAATTTGATAGTATCATCACAATTCTGCAATTCTTCTTCATCAATAAATGTATCATAAATTCTATCAATATACAAATCACGTAAAGTAGTATCCGGGATATCAAGACTACCTTTATAATGTTTAAAACCAATGGCTTCAAAGAAATCCATATCTATTATTGAAGCACCTGTAGAAACAACAACATCAACCATTTTGTTTTTGATCATATCAACATAAACCTGCATACAACCGCCAGCACTGGTACTTCCTGCAAGAGTAAGAATATTGGTACATTCTTTTTCTTCCAGCATCAACATATAAATATCAGCAGCAGCAGCGGTATCGCGTGATGTAAATGACATTTTCCGCATGGCATTAATCAAATCAGTTGAATCGATTTTCTTAATATCGATATGCTCAATGGTTTCTTTTAATAAATCCGATTTTTTCATTTTTAAAAACTTTAAATTTATTTAAATAATTATTTTTCCAAAAATTTATATGATAAAATTTGATAAATAAGTTTTGAAGCAAGGAAGTCGGATGCTTTCATTTCTTCATTAGGAGCAAGTTCAACTACATCCATTCCTACAAGATTCTTTTTGTCAATAACTTTTTTAATCAAATTGATTATATCTCTGTATGATAATCCGTCCGGCTCAGGTGTTCCCGTACAAGGAAGGAACGCAGGATCAAGAACATCCAAATCTATAGTCAAATACACATTATCCGAAAGTTGATTAACAACTTTATCAATCCAATTTTCTTTAGTGTACTTAATATCATGAGAATAAAAAATTCTCTCAGGATCAATATTTTCTTTTTCTTCAATGCAAGAACTTCTGATACCGACTTGTGTAACCGGACAAATTTCTTTGCCGCGAGCCATAACGCAAGCATGATTGAATTTTGACCCTTCGTATTCATCTCTCATATCCGAGTGAGCATCTAACTGAAGTATAGAGATATTTTCGAAAGACTCTCCTATTGCTTGAAAAGCACCGATACTAACAGAATGTTCACCGCCAAGAATTACGGGAAACTTCTTGTCATCAAATATTTTTTTGATAATAGGCTTAAGCTTCACGGCCAGTTCTTCCGGAGTTTCAACATCTACTATATTGTCATTAGTATGAATACCTTTCAAATACACTTCAGAATCTGTCTCAATATCATATAATTCCATATTTTCCGAAGCTTCAAGAATAGCTTGCGGACCTTTATCGGCACCTTTAATCCAAGTACTGGTACCATCATAAGGTACCGGAACAACAACTATTTCCGCAGTTGAATAATTTGTTAAATCTTCGGTTAATCCTCCGTAATTTGTCATATCAATTAAAAATTAAAAGGGCAAATCATCTGCCTCATTATTATCCAAATAAGACGGTGGCGGCACATCCGGCAAAGACTCATAATTAGGAGGGTAATTGTTTGAAGCAGGGGTAGTTTCATTACTCGCCTCAACTTTCCATGCCTTAACATCGGTGTACCATTTTCCATTGAATTCTCTGCTTTCAACATCAAAATTAATATCCAAAATAGCACCTATGTTTAATATACTTTCATTTATTTTATCACCCCATATATTAACACATATTTTTTTAGGATAATTTTCCAAAGTTTCAACAATAATAGATAATTTTTTCCATTCTTGTCCGGTTTTTCCGACACCTGTTTGCAATGGCAAAACTTCTACCAATTTAGTTTTCAGCTGCATATACTTTTATTTTAAGATTAAAATTTAATGCAAAAATACCATTATTTTTCTAACAATAAATTAATTTCTAATTATTTATAAAATTTTAGAAATCTTTATTTTACATTTGTAAGTAAGAACAAATATACACTAAAATTAATTGCTGATAATCAAAGGAATACCAAAAATAAGGATGTAACATAATATAAATTCGAATTAAAATAAAAAAAATTTCAAAAATGAATACAATCAAAATGCAAGTTTATTAGAATAATTAAATATCTTTGCATTACGTTTATTCGTTAATATTTACTAAAATAACAATTAATAACCAATAAAATTAATGATTATGAGAAAAACCACAAAGAGATTACTCTTTACACTTGTTGTTTTCTCGGCATTAGTAACTTCTTGTTACAATGATGTTGAATTAAACAATATAGAGAAAGAGATTTTAATTGACCACGCGTTAGTAACGCCAGTAGGTACAATCAACGTTTCTTCAGAAAAATTCTTAACCAGAATGGATTCCGCTGAGTTTATTTACACCAACGGTGATGGTGAAATGGGCATGGAAATCAATGACAGTTTTGAAATTGAATTCAGAAATGTTAATTTACTTTCATATGCTACTCCTGCAAATTTTGCGAATAGCTTTACTTCTTCGGATATTACAATACCTGCGGGAGGAAATCATGAATTTGCTATTAGTCAGGAATTCATGTGGAATTTCGGCGTTAACTCGAATGTAGCAAATGAACGTATTGATGTTGCCGAACTCGGACTTTTAACTATTAATTCGGTTTTATCTTTAAATAATATTAACATTAATCCCTCAGATGTTACAGTAAAATTATCATTTGGGAATCGCATTGTTAATACAAGCACCGGACAAGCATACGTGCCAACTTACAATGGAAGTGCCGAATCGGTTAATTTTGTACCTGTAACAATAGATTTTTCATCAAATAATCCTACCCCAAGTAGTTCAATTCCTGTACAAGTAACGCTTGTTGTTAACAACAGTAGTTCAAGCAATTTAGTTGTTACAAATTCTGCCAATTTTAATTTAGCCGTTGATATACAAGCTATTGAATATGAAATTTTATACGGATATTTTAAACCTTCGAATAATGCTACTAAAACAAAAGAATATGATATCACTTTCATTGATGACCTTGTAGAAGGAACTATTCGAATTGTTAATCCTAACATTTTATTAAATGTAGGAAATTCTGTCGGAGAATCATTAACTTTTGATGTTAGTAATATTAATTTTTCAAATACGAGTGATCCAAGTATTAAGGCTAAATTATTTTTTAATGGCGGCTCTGATTCTTATAATTTTAACTTAGCTAAACCTGCGACAATAGGCGAAACTGTTTATACCGAAGAATCTTTTACCACCGAAAATACAAATTTCAACAATGTTCTTGAAAACAAGATATTTCCGGGAAAATTTGAGATTACGACAAAGGTTTCAGCTGCGGAAAGTAATCCTATTGATTATTTACACAAGAACTCAAAGATTACGGTGAATATCAAAACTATTTTACCTTTCGAATTTAATGAAAATACAAGTTATATTGTTCTTGACACATTAGACAATATAAATATTGAAATAGGAGAAAACTTACAACTCAATGATGATTCACCATTATATATTGATACAGCGTTAATCGTAATAAATGTTAGTAACGGATTGCCTTTAAACATAAAACTAACGCCGGTATTTTATGATTCTTTATCAAATCAATTAAATTTCAATACCGATGAATATTATAATGTTAATCCGCCAACCATTAATTCTCAAGGATTTGCTGTTCCTCCTATTGAAGAACAACAAATTATTATAAAGATCAAACATGAGCATATAAATTTATTAGAGACATTGGATCATATAGTTTATTACATGTATGTTGATACCAAAGAAGCGAATTCGGCAAATATTCAGGAGTCGGATATGATCGAAATACGTGCAGGTGTGTATATAAGATTTGATTCCATTTTAAATTACTAATCACAAAAATTTAGAATTATGAAAAAGTTTAAAAATATATTCACTTTGATTGTAATTGCCGTTATTGCTCTGCAATCTACTATTTTACGTGCACAAGATAATATCTCCACTTTATATTTCATGGAAAACTCGCCTTTGCGTCACACAATGAATCCTGCTTTCCAACCTGACTATAAATTTTACATTAGTATTCCGGGGCTTGGTTATGATAATTTCAGTTTAGTTAATACTAACTTAAGCGTTAAAGACTTCGTATATAATAATGAAGACGGTAAAACTATATCATTTTTACATCCAGAAGGTAATAAAGATAATTTTTATAATATTTTGAAAAACTCCGGCCCAATGCTAACAGCAGATGTTAGTGTAAGTATATTAGGTTTCGGTTGGAAAGGAAAGAATGATAAATCATATTATACTTTCGGACTTGATGCCAAAGTTGACGGAGCTTTTACTTTAGCAAAAGATTTTTTTAAGTTAGCTTTATACGGAACTCCTGATTTAACAAACAATGTTTATGACTTGAGTAACACATATGTTAATGTAAATGCTTATTTAGATTTCGCTTTCGGATATTCCCATAAGATAAATGAAAAATGGAATGTCGGAGGTAAAGTTAAGTTTTTATATGGTATTGCTAATGCTAATGCAGACTTTGGTCAATTTGATTTAACAGCTGGTATTGATAAATGGACTGCATTGGGAAGTGGTATGATAAATATTGCCGGCCCAATAGACGTAACGCTTGGTGAGCAAATTAAAGATACTGAATTTGAATTCTCCTCTAAAGTCGGTGACTATATTAAGCCTTCCGGTTTAGGTTTTGGAATTGATTTGGGTGCTACATACAACCCTATTGAACAACTGACTTTATCAGTTGCATTGACAGATCTTGGTATGATAAGATGGAATAAAAACATTACCAATATCAGTTATTCTATCGATTATATGTTTGATGGTTTGAATATCGGTGATATTAATCTCAAACAATTTAGTTTAAATGATTTAACAGATTCATTGCTCAACTCCATTACTGAAGCTTTCGTAACAAATCAAACTACAGTAAAATACAATACTGCAACTCAAGCAAAATTATTAGTTGGAGCTGAAGCCAATTTCTTTCAAAACAGATTAGGTGTCGGAATTCTTTCCAAAACAACAAAATACGGTTCAAAATTTATGGAAGAAGTCACACTTGCAGTTAATGGCCGTCCGATTCAATGGGCAAATATTTCTTTATCATACTCGTTGATACATGGTAAATTTAGCACATTCGGTTTCGGTATTGGTTTAAGATCAGGGCCTATTCATTGGATGTTTGTTGCTGATTATGTTCCTATTGTTTATGCTTCATACACAGCTGACGGTTCTAATTCGAAAATCCCTGTACCTTACAATACTAAAGGATTTAACTTTGGTTTAGGTATCAACGTTGTTATTCCGGATAAAAAAGATTCCGATAAGGATGGTGTTATCGACAAATACGATTTATGCCCTGATACTCCTCGAGGTGTCAAAGTTGACGCAAGCGGTTGTCCGCTTGATACAGATAAAGACGGAGTTCCTGATTACTTAGACGAATGTCCGGATACTCCTATTCAAGCCTATGGCTATGTTGACGCTAAAGGTTGTCCGATTGATACTGATGGCGATGGTGTGCCGGATTATATTGACAGATGTCCGGATACACCAAAAGAAGCTTACGGTTACATTGACGAATATGGTTGTCCGTTAGATACCGATGGTGACGGTGTACCTGATTATTTAGACGAATGTCCCGATACTCCGCAAGGTGTTCGTGTTGATGCTAAAGGTTGTCCGATTGACACTGATGGTGACGGGGTGCCAGATTATTTAGACGAATGTCCTGATACTCCTAAAGAAGCATATAACTTCATTGATGAAAAAGGATGTCCTAAAGATACTGATGGTGATACAGTACCTGATTATTTAGATGATTGTCCGAATACTCCTGGTGTACCTGAAAATAACGGTTGTCCGGAAATCAAGAAAGAAGTTCGCACCTTAATTGAAAAAGCTTTACAAGGTATTCAATTCGAAACTAATAAAGCTACTATTAAATCTTCTTCTTATAAACTACTCAATGATATGGCTGCAGAATTTATAGCCAATCCTGAATATAAGATAGAGATTCAAGGTCATACTGATAATACAGGTAGAGCGGAATACAACCAAGAACTTTCTGAACGTAGAGCTCAAGCCGTTAAAGATTATTTAGTAGGTAAAGGTGTTCCCGAATCACGAATGAAAGCAGTTGGCTACGGGATAACGAAACCAATTGCAGATAATAACACAGCTGCAGGCAGAGCTAAAAACAGACGTGTTGAGTTTTTGATTACTTATGAAGAAGTTCATTTTGAAACTGTAAAACCTTAATTAATCAAAATATTAATTTAATAAAAAAAGCCGATAGAAATAAATCTATCGGCTTTTTTTATAGAATACTTTTCACTTTCTAAGTTTAATAATTTTTACAATTAATGTCACTTTCTAAGTCTAGACAAAGCCCCCTTATACCTTATCCAAAGTTTCACTTTCTAAGTCTATCAAAAATTTAAATAAAATAATTGTAGTTGTATTCCTTAACTGAATATAAAACAATTGAGAAAAAATATTAAATCAATCCGCAAATAAAGCGGTGCCGATGCGTATTAACGTAGCACCTTCTTCAATAGCAATCTGGTAATCATTAGACATACCCATTGATAATTCTTTGAAAGAATCTTTCTCTTTAAAGAATCTTTCTTTAATAATATCAAAATAAGATTTCAAAAGTTTAAATTCATTTCTGATTTTATTTTCATCACCTGTAAAGGTTGCCATTCCCATTACACCAATAATATTAATATTATTCAACTCTTTATATTTCGGAGATTCTAAATATTCAATTATTTCGTCAATATTAAAACCTTGTTTTGAAATCTCATCTGCAATATGAAATTCTAAAAGCACATCAATTACTCTGTTAACTTTAAATGCTTCATTATTTATTTGTTCAAATAACCGAAAAGAATCAATACTGTGAATAATAGAAACAAATTCAATAATATTTTTGATTTTATTAGTTTGAAGATGTCCAATAAAATGCCATTGGATATCTTTAGGAAGTTCATTATATTTTTCTTGTAATTCTAATGGGCGATTTTCACCGAACACACGTTGTCCGGCATTATAGATTTGCAGAATATTATTAATAGTTTGATGTTTCGAGACAGCGACCAATTTAACATTGCTCGGAAGGCTCTTGATTATTTTTTGATAATTGTTTAGATTCATTTCTGTATTTAATATCCAACGACACAACTATTGCGGCATTAAGCCAGAATATAACTGCGGCTTTATCAATATCAAGGTAATTATTCATTATTCCATGAATCATATATGTTAACAAAGCTAACATACAACATAATGCCATATTTTTATCGAATTTATGCGACGACTTCCAATAGACTCGGTTAGCAGTAGCAATAATTGCAATAAATAAAATAATTGTAGTTATCATACCAAGCAATCCCCTCTCCGCCAAAGGCCCCAGATACTCGCTATGAGCATTACCTTTGTCGCCGGCATTTGTACTTGAAATAGTCTTATCTTTTGCGAGTTGAAAAGGTGCATAAACAAATTGATATGTTCCCGGTCCCCAACCGAAAACAGGTCTTTCTTCAAACATTCTAATAGCTGATTGCCATCTGTTTATTCTTTCAAGATTAGATGCATCGGTTGAAATATTAGTTGCGGATTTAAGATGTTCCACAAGATCTTGACTTGAATTTTGATTATTCCTGGAAAGCTGCAACAGTATCTGGTCTTGAAAAGCAAAAAATAATGCTAAAACAGCAGAACCTGTAATAACAATATATCGCATTTTCACTCTTAATTTAAAAAGAATAAAAACCATTAATGCAGCAATTCCGCTAACCCAAGCAGCTCTCGTATATGAAAATATTGTACCTAATAAAATTATTACCGTAATACCTAAAGAAATTAATCTCTTATTTTTGGGATAAGTTTTATCAAAAGTATAGAACAATAAAAAAGGCAAGATAAAAACTACAATAGCACCATAACTCGTGTGTTCCGGAAAAAATGGTTTCATGGCCCAAAAACTTGCACGTTTGGAAAATCCGTATTGAGAATGATGTATTATAGTATAAATAACAACAAAGGTCATTGCTATTATATAAGCCCATTGATATTTATTGATATTTTCCTGTGATTTAAAAATTTTAGTTGCAATAAAGAAACATGGAATAATAAACCAGATTTGTGCTAAAAGATGCTTAAATGACACAATCGGCATTTCACTCGTTATACAGGTTATAAAGTACCAAACAAGACTAATAATAACACAAATAGAAACCGGATGTTTAAGTATATCTTTATCGAATTTATGATCATACAATATCTTTAGCAGAATAATAAAAGTATATATTAAAAGCATTGGTTCATCTGGGACACTTGCGGTAATCCCAAATTCTTCAATATTCATACTAATAGATAAGGGAGTTAAAAAAGTTATTATTAATAAAACTTTCTCAAGAGCAAAAAAATACAAACATGCTACACCTATCAAAACAGGAATAGCTATTGGCATCCAATGTATTTCCTTAACAACACAAAAAATAACAAATATTAAAAATGCTGCACTAAAACAATAAATGCCAAGTATCTTTTGCTTATCTGTAAACACGCTTCTTAACTATTTTTTTGGTAGGAATATTTTCTGCAATAACAAATCCAACATAAGATATTAAGAATGCCGCCGCCGCTGCAAATAAAACAATTACCCAACGAACTGGGGTTGATTTTTTATCCGCAGGATAAGGATGAGTCAAAATACTCGTATATGTAAATTCTTTTTGTAAGTTAGAATAAGCATAAAAATATCTGTCCCAAAATTCCTCCATAGATTTATTCAGGGTAATTAACTGCAGTAAATTATTAATATAATCCGGACCATAATTATCAATTGAAATCGAACTAGACGATGAAGATTGATCATTATTAGCTTTTTTAGCATCCATCCCTAATGCTCTTGACAATGCATATAAAATATTATTATCTGTTCCTAAATCCTCTAATTGAGAAGAAATATTATTTAAGTTATCTAAAGACCATTCATGTGTTTTCTCATAAACAGATATTACTTCTTGAAACTTTTCTTTATGAACATTTCTAATTTTTATATCAATAAAGTTTATAATCGCATTAACCATATCACATGCAATTTGAGGATCTTTATCATAAACAATAATATTGATTGCCTCATATGAATTTTGTTCAATTCTAACATTACGATTATACTCATTTAAAATATAAGTTAAAGATTTGGGAGCATTTTTATCAATTTTATAATGTTCATACAAATTAAACTCCTCAATTACTTTCCATTTTATATCTGTTGATAAAAACCATTGATATAATTGTTCAGACGGACTTTCTTCTGAATATTCCGAAATATTTGACGGATAAACCACAGCAACTGATTTGTATCGTGGAGTAATAAACTTTGGCGAGGAAAAGATTACTCCTATTACTATACCAACAATTGTTATTATTATAATATGAAATTTACGTTTCCATAAAACATCCCAAAGTTTTTTTGCTGAGAAAAAATTATTCATATCTTCTTCTATTTTTTTATTATCGACTGTTATTTTGTTATTAATCACCTCTAGTTTATTTTCTGCAACAGTAATTTTATGTGTTTTTATTTTTAAACTTTTTTTTTACAGCATTTGACTCATCATCAATATTACTTACCCCATGATTCTTATCCTTCTTTTTACTAGTTTTTAATGTTGAAATCATCGGATATAATACTTCAAAAAGTACAATAATTATTATTGTCATAAGAAATACTGAGATGGTTGATATAACTACAATTAACCATCTAATCGGATACGATTTCTTTTCAGCAGGATATGCATCCGATATTATAAATTTCTGAGTTAATTCTTGCTCTGCATCAGCTTTTGCTTCTTCATACTTTACTTTAATTAAACTCAATTGCCTCTTATCATAATCCAACTGATCTCTAATTGATACATAAGGAGTTCCGTATCTAGCTAAAATATCAATTTGTTTTTGCAGCTCTTCAATTCCTTTTTTGTTTCCATTAGCAATCTGGATGGCCATTTGTTGATTAATCATCTCGGATTGAGTTTCATAATCATTAATACCCAAAGAACGAAGTATTGCAAGCGAATCCTCCATTTTCTGTATATCATTAACCAAATTAGTATATGTTTGCTCAACAATTTTATATGCTTGCAACGCTCTTTCCTTTTGCATAATTACGCTAACCGAATCATATAATGCTGCAATTTCATTTGCAATATCTGCTGCCATCTGCGCATCTTTATCTAAAACAGTTACAGATACCGCCATAAATTCAGTACGCCTAAATTTTATATTATCATTATATGCTTTATTTAGTTTTGTATATTTATATGTTGAGTTCGAAAAGCCATAATGTTCCAATAAATTAAACTTTTCCACAACTCTATCTCTAATTTTATTAGAACCCAAAACCTGTAGCATTTGATCTATTTGTTCATCTTCTCCGTATTGAAGTATATCTTGCTTTATACTTACCTGATCGGTCAATAAAGCTTTAGAAATAGAATTACTTGAAGAGGGAAACATTACCACTTGCGATTTATACTTAGGAGTAATAAATATCGGGGAAGAAAAGAAAGATGAAAGTATAACTGTAATTACAGTTAGCCATAACAACAACTTATAATTCTTTAAAAGGATATTTATAAAGAAACCCGATTCTAATTGATTGTCTATGTTAGATTTCATTAGCAATATTTAACATTCAAAAAAGTTTGTAAAGATATATATTTTTTTTTATTTGATTGGATTTTATAATAAATTTTACTCATTAGTCTTAATAATCTTAATTAGTTCTTTGACATTTACCATATTAAGCATTAAAGCTCCTATTACAACTAAAGCAACAATTATTATTGATTTATAATACCAAGCAAAATCTAAATTTATAGTTAGATAACCGAATGCAACAACTATAGCAATCAGAGCCAATATTCGTAACAATGTTTTAATAACATTTTTTGTAATTTTAAATTTAAATGTTCTCTTTATTGCAATCAGTTGAAATATAACCACTAAAGATTGTGTTGCGGCACCGGTTATTGCAGCACCAATAACTTGACCTTTCGGAATTAAAATTAGGTTTAATACGAAATTAAACAACATGCATATTCCTGCAATAATATTCAATTGCTTTAAACTACCGTTTGCCGTTAACAAAGTACCAAAAATATAACCATAAGACATTCCCGGCAGGCAAAACATTAATATCCTACACACTTGCGCTGAAATAAGAATATCATCTTTATACAATAAATCCATTAATTCATAAGAATAAAACCAGGATATAGCAATAATACTAAGAACAAATATAGTAAGAATATTAAACGCAATACCAACTAAACTCTTAACATCTTCCTTTTCAGCTATCATCTTAGAAAACATAGGTAAAAGCAAAACTGCAAATAAATATGAAAAGTTTGACAATGCTTCTAATAATCTGAAAGAATGTGCATAGATACCAACTTGAATTTGACCTTCAGCGCCGGGAATCATTTGTGTAAGCATCACAGAATCAACTCTATTGTAAAAAGACATCAATAATGTTAAAGTTGCATAAGGCAAACTTTGTTTCAATATCTTAAAGAAAAAGGTGCTATTCCACTGCAACCGTTTAAATTTTGCTTTTTTTATTACGATGATTAATGCTACTAAAGCTGTTAGTAAATATGCAACCGTCTGAGAATAAATAAACCATTCTATCTTAAATACTCCCGTAAACATCTTAGAATACAAAAGTATAGAACAGAATATAATCAATAAAAATTTATCTAAAATCGACAGAAAACTATCCGTAACAAACATCAATAATCCTGAAATGTTCGATCGTAAATATAAAATAAACGACAGCAGAAATTGATTGACTGCAAGTATTCCCAAAAGATAAAATTGTCGTGAATCATATCCTAGGAAATAAGCAATTACAAAAGCTATTAGTATATAAACCAGGCCTAAAAGTAATCGCAGAGTAAGAATTGAAGAAAAGTTTTCTTTAAGAAATGAAGAATCTTGTGCGATATTTCGATTGTTAAAATTCACAATTCCCATATCCAAGAGGATATTGATTATAAAAGTGAAGTTAAAAATCGAAAGGTATAATCCGTATTCTTGAGGTCCTACTACAACTTGTACTGTTCTGTCTATAAAAAAAAAGTAAAACGGCTTAATAAGCACGTTCAACAAAACAAGAAGAATAAGGTTAAGAATAAATTTTCGCTTCATTAATAAAATTTAAACTGCAAAAATAACATTATTATATTTAGTCAAACGAGACATTTGTAAAAATGTTATCTTTGCAGGAAAAAATTATGAATGTACTTTTATTAGGTTCAGGCGGCAGAGAACATGCTATTGCATATAAAATCTCAGAAAGCAAACTTCTTGATAAACTATATATTGCTCCGGGCAACGGCGGAACTCTTAAACTCGGCACAAATCTTAAAATAGACATTTCCGATTTCCCACTTATAAGTAAATACATTACTGAATATAATATTGATATGCTTATCGTTGGTCCGGAAATTCCGTTATCGGAAGGTATCTGCGATTTTATTGCTCCTCTCCACAAAGATTTGATGATTATTGGCCCTACAAAACAAGGAGCAATGCTGGAAAGTAGTAAAGAATTTTCCAAAAGATTTATGTTAAAATACAATATTCCTACAGCCAAATACAAAGCATTCACAAAACATACTATAAATGATGGGTATGATTTTCTTGAGAATTTAAAATCACCGCCATACGTGTTAAAAGCCGACGGATTAGCAGCGGGAAAAGGAGTAATAATAGTAGATAATTTGGATGAC
This sequence comes from Bacteroidales bacterium, assembly GCA_031276035.1. Classification (NCBI taxonomy): domain Bacteria; kingdom Pseudomonadati; phylum Bacteroidota; class Bacteroidia; order Bacteroidales; species Bacteroidales bacterium. The sequence goes on from JAISNV010000019.1 coordinate 90,990, forward strand.
GCAGAAACAAATTTGAAGGAAATGTTAGAAGGTGAAAAATTTGGAAAATCCGGCTCTACTGTTGTTATTGAAGAATATCTTAGGGGAATTGAATTATCCGTATTTATTATTACCGACGGTAAAAATTACCTTTTATTACCTGAAGCTAAGGATTATAAAAGAATCGGAGAAAATGATACCGGACCAAATACCGGTGGAATGGGCTCCGTATCTCCCGTACCTTTTGCAGATAAATCTTTTATGTCTAAAGTAGAAGAAAAAATAATTAAACCTACAATTATTGGTCTACAAGAAGAATTTATAGATTATACGGGTTTTATTTTTTTCGGATTGATGAATTGCGACGGTGAACCTTATGTAATTGAATATAACTGTAGAATGGGTGATCCTGAAACTGAATCCGTATTTCCACGTATTAAAAGCGATATTCTTGAAATCTTTGCCGCTGCTGCAAATAAACAATTAGACAAAATAGAATTAAATATTGATACGAGAACTGCTGCCGCAATTATGCTTGTTTCAGAAGGATATCCAAACGATTATAACAAAGGAATGAAAATAACAATTGATGCACCCGATGCATTAATATTTCATGCGGGGACAAAAGTTGATGAAAACAATGAATTGATTGCTAACGGCGGAAGAGTAATAGCTGCCTGTGCATTCGGAGATTCTGTCAGCGAAGCATTTACAAACGCTTATAAAGTTGCTGATAAAATTAATTTCGAGAATAAATATTTACGCTACGACTTAGGCAAAGACCTTATTAAAAAATGATAGTAAAATTTTTTGGAAAGACATATCCGATTACAATAGTTGTTCTGGTAATCATTGCTTTGGCAACTCAATTGCCTTGTGTAATATTTCCGGGAAAATTTTTTGTAACCGATCATTACTCTCCTATCATTAACCTAATTAGATATTTATATAAAATTTCTCCTTTTTTATCATCATCTGTTTTATTAGTATGCTTCTTTGCATGTTTATTTACTATTGATAAAATTAATACAAACAACCTGCTGATTTCAAAGACATCATTACTACCTCCTATTGTTTTTGCATTATTATTTCAGTTTCAATTATATAATCCGGCGTTGATTGCAAATATGCTTGTTTTAATAAGTATAAACAGATTACTCAATATTAACTCACAAGAAGAAAATGCATATAATGAAGTTGATTTTTTTGCAGCAGGTTTTATGGTCGGCATTGCCACATTAACAGATTTACCGGCTGTATTATTTCTACTTTTTATTATTATTGCGGTTTTTGTAATAGGAGCAGCATATAAATTCAGAGATATACTTATAATTATAACCGGATTTACACTTCCTCTGATTATTTGGTTATTCATTGAATTTGTATCGGGTGATATAAACAGTACTGCTGGTTTTTTCAATCCGCTGAAAGTTAATTTTGAAATTTTTAGAAATATTTTTTCAATAACCGATTATATTTTTATCGGATATATTGTTTTGCTTATAATAATAAGCATTATCTTCGTTTACAGTAAACTCTATAAAATGAATATTGCTCTTAGAAATAAATATTTATTTTTTATAATAATAATGGTTATCTCCTTGATTCTTGTTGTAATATTCAATTATCCCATAACCTATTTATTGATGTCTTTACCGATACTATCAATACTTCTTTCCTATTTAATGATAAATATTAAAAGCTTTTGGGCTGATATACTCTTTTGTCTTTTGGCAATAATTCCCGCAATATATACCTTCATTAATGCTTGAAAATACATATAAAAATTATAAAATAGTTGCCGGTTGTGATGAGGCTGGAAGAGGCTGTTTGGCCGGACCTGTATTTGCTTCTGCTGTAATATTACCTATTGGATGTAAAATAGACACCTTAAATGATTCGAAGAAACTAACTGAAAAACAAAGATATAAACTCAGAGATATTATCCAAGAGGTTGCGATTGATTTTTCTGTGGCAATGGTTGATAATGATGAAATTGACAAAATCAATATTCTAAATGCTTCTTTCTTAGCAATGCACCGCGCTTTGGATGGTTTAAAATCAAACCCGGAATTCATTTTGATCGACGGAAACCGTTTTAATAAATATAAAGATATTAATCATGAATGCATTATTAAAGGAGATGGTAAGTTTTCCTGTATTGCTGCGGCATCAATACTTGCAAAAACGTATCGCGATGATTTTATGAATTACATCGATAAAGAACACCCTAACTATTTTTGGAAAAAGAACAAGGGCTACCCTACCAAAAAACATGCCGATGCTATTTTGCAGTATGGTTTTACCGAATATCATAGAAAGTCATTTAACGTACCGGGTCAAACGAAATTATTTTAATATATTTGCAATCAAATTATTCTTTTCTTGAGTTGATATAATTAATTTATAATGAGAACAAATAAAACAGCTGTAATACTAATTGTACTATTATTGATTTTCGCTTTTGCCAGTGTTTTTATAGTACTTTACGATATAAATAATAAGAATAAAGAAGATATTATCTTATCACTTACTAAAACCAACTCGCAATACATAATTGATGCATCAAATTTTGAATTGCTCAGCAATACTTTCAATTCAACATCTTTCGACGAATTTATTTCGAAAAATATAAAAAATTACGAAATAATAAGGAGTAATATAAGCAAGATACAATCAGACAGTGTTTTTTATAGTAGGATAATGAGCAGTCGTTCCTTACTTGCAACATACAACGACGGAGACTGGATTCTTCTTATCAAAACTAATTCTAATATTAAGCCTAATATTGAAGGCCATAAAGGTCATTTCGGCAGTTATCACTACATTTCTTCAAGTAAATTCGAAAGAAATTTCATAAATACAGTAAATAACAGCTCAATAACGCATGTAATTAATTCACGTGCAAACACATCCGATTTACATATAATTGAAGCAATAAAATCCGATGAGGAAATCGCATGGATTGGCCATGATCTTTATTTTAACAACCAAAATATTGATATTTTATCATTCTATTCTCCCGCAAAGAAACTAAATAATGATATTTCAAAAAATAATTCAACATTAATCCAAGCTTTTGCAAAGAATAAAAAATCATATAATTATACTTTTCAAAACAATAATGCTGTCAGTGTTTTAAAAGCAAGTTATTCAAGTAATCTGATAGTTGATAATAGTATTGAAATTGTGAATGGGGCTCCCGCCCAAGAAGAGGAAATATCCGAGAACACAAATAATAATGAAACTTTTGTAAGTCCATTACCTGAAACCAATCCTAATATAGATCCTTTAGCTTTATACTCATCTAATAACAAAATAATTTCAGGTCCATTTTATGTTAACAATCATACTAATCAACAAGGAAATATCATAATTCAAGATTCTGATAATATTGTATATTTCCTTACAACAACAGGAACCGTAAAATGGAGGTTTAATCTTGATTCAAAAATTATCGGGGATATAACCGAAATGGATTCTTATAATAATAACAAAATACAGTATTTGTTTAATACAACAAGTCGTATGTATTTACTCACAATTTTAGGTGACAATGTAAAAGGATTTCCATTAAAACTTCCTGTTCATGCACAAAACCAAATCTTACTTGATTTTACAAACATTGATAATTTTAATTTATTGTACGCAGGTATTGATAATAATGCCTATATTCTTAAATACAATAAGGGAGATTTGAGATTGCATACTAAAATTGAAAATATTTATCCTACAGAAAAAATGTTTGATGTTGTATTTACCGGTAAAAATAAACATTTTGTAATTAATCGAAATGACAATTCACATATATTCTACACATTCACTGGTTCGTTATATTTTACAGTAGATAAATCATACTCATCAGGAAAAAATCCTTCATTCTTTGAAAACAAAACCAATTCCAAAGGCTCCTATGTTGTAAATGATAATCAAGGAAGGCTATCTTATATTTCAAGAAATAAAGAAACAGAATACACTGAATTCGGTAAATTCGACAAAGAAAACTATTTCGAATATTTAGACATTACGGGAAATGGGGATAGTGATTTTATTTTTATTGATAAAAATAAAATCAGTGCATACGATAAATTTAAAAGTTTAATTTTTAATTCTGAAATAAAATTCACTAGTATTGATTATGTAAAATTTAAGACTTACAAAAATATTGTGAAAATAATTGTTTATTCCGAAAAAGACAGTAAAGCAATGATTTTTAACTATAACAGGCAAACTAAAAAGTTAAGTAAAGACACATATAAAGCGACAACTCGTCCTGATGTTACTTTCAGTAATAGTTTAATTATTGAAACTAATCATCTATATTTAAAATAATTGATTAGTTATTGGAAGAATGTTTCAGAAAATGTTCTGTAACGTTTTTGTTATAAGTTTTCGAAACAGGTATATCGTCAATTCCTTCAAGATCAAGTTCTATATATACTCCTAATTTATCTCTACGGATAACCTTTACATGCTCAAAGTTAACCATATATGATCTGTGACATCTGATAATATTTGTACCTTCCAATTGTTTATCTAAAGTTCTTAATGTGTTTCTTAAAAGAAAATCTGATAATTTACCTTTATTCAGATACTTAATAGCAACATAATTATCTGCCGATTCTAAATAAATTATATTCTCGATTGTTATTGAGATTCTAAAAACACCATTATTGTCGCGAAAAACAATTACGGAACTATCTAATGGATGTGTAATTTCTTCTCTTTCTTTTTCACTTTCAATTTGTTTCAATCTTCTGCTTTTATCTTGCAATGCAAAATAAAGTGTTGAAATAATATAGGGTAAACTTATTATTAAAGCTACATAACTCACAGCCGATTTAAAATTATCAATAATATTATATAAACCCGGAAATTTATCAAAATTAATAATTAATGAAAAAATTGTGTAAAGTATTGCTAATAAAACTATCTCACACAAAAGCCAAATTATATATTGAATATAATAAAATGAGTGTTTGTTAGCATATAAACGCATTATAAACCTACTAATTGTTAGTGCAATTATACCAGTCAAAACTAATATCAGTGATCGAAAGAAAAAATTTAAACTATAGATATCATATTTATCTAACCAAGAGAAAGGATTGTATATATATACAAAAAGTAAACCGAAAACCGCCGTAAATAAAACAAAGCTAAGAATACTCTTAACTTCAGTAAAATATTTAGGGACTAATTTTCGTGTTTCTTTCATCATAAAATTTTTGCAAAGATAACAAATTGTTTAATGTTTAGTGTTTAAGGATTGGAGATTTTTTGGGAAAGAAATTTTCTGAAAGTGTTTTGAAGTAATAGACTTAGAAAGTGAAATTCTGATAAAAACTTGAGTGATTTTTCCTTTAAACTTAGAAAGTGGAAGTTTTATATAAAAAAGCAAAAAAGAATTTTAAATTTTGCATATTAATCTTTATATAAACTTAGAAAGTATAATACATAAAAAAAAGCCCGAATCCGGGCTTTTTTTTATGTATTATACTTATTCAGAAGAACTATTCCTTAATAATTTTCTTAGTAATAACATTTTTGGGAGTAATAACTTTAAACATATAAACTCCTTTATTAAATCTTGATATATCAACAGAAGTCATATTATTTATGTTTTGCTTATGGACTAAACTTCCATTTAAATTATATACTTGAAGTTCAATTTTATAATTTTCATTATCACTATTGAAACTTATAAATACTTGATTAGTTGCAGGATTTGGATAAATAGAGATATCAAATTGATTATAATCAAATATTCCTGCGCAATTATCAATATTAATTTTAATAGATTTTTTTACGATATAGCCTTTTTCATCAATAGCTTCTAATTCAATAACAACATAATTACCTTCAAACAAAGACATATCAAGAGAAAGATATCTATCCGTATTACCAGTAGACCATTTATATTGAATAAATCCATCTCCTCCATCCAAATTAAATTCAGACTGTCTACAAACTGTTGTGTCATTTCCGAAAGGTATTGCAGTTGGTATGATAAGAGGAGTATCAAAGAACTCTAAATATTTTTCAAGTAAAGAATTAACATCTCCTTCTAAACCACCATATTCAAAAGATGAACCGATAACTTTATATGTTCCTGCATCATATGCTGTTGCACCGCCAAACTCCACTGGTGAATTATTAAATATTTGAAATGCGGGAGCAGTAGCTGTTTGATAGTCTATTCTTAAATTATCTCCATTATACGAAAAAATCAAATCTTCTGTAAAACTGCCCTCAACTCCAACAATATTAGTAAAACCCTTTAACCACGACTCTTCATTTTTATCGCCTATAACATTAAAGTATTCAAAAAGTCCGTAATTTTTATCAAAATCCCAAAAAGAACCACTTTCTAAATAGAGTCTTCCGCCATTTTCAAGATACTCAATTAATATTTTTTGATATGCTTGTGTCAAAACAAAGTTTTCCGGATAAATACCTAAGGACAAAAAGATAAGAGAGTAATTTGATAATTCGTTAATAGTTGGCATTGTTGTTACATAGGGACATTGAGCTCCCGAGAGTTTAAAAATATCCTCTTTTAATTTAGGCATCGAATTATTATTACCATCAAGATCAATAATAAGAATTGATGTTGAACCAATATAAGTTATACATTTCTCTACAAGAACTTTGTCCATCTCATCCGTAAATTTTGTTTCAAAGTAAGATACGAAACTTTCAGGACATTCACTATCTACAGTAAAATCAAATTCGACAGTGAATGATTCACCTACGGATAATTCGCTTATAACAACAGATTGTTCTGAAACCGTAACATAAATATCGCATGGTTCAACAGTAACAACCACATTCTTAGCAGGATAATTTCCATAATTTATATAAACGAGTTTAAGCCTTCCTTCTTCTCCAGGTTCTAATTTTCCATTATTATTTCCAGTTTTTTCACTAACTTCATAAGAATTTAAGCTTATAAGAGGAGCAACTATTGTTGAATAAAAAGAGTTATTAATATCATTTTCAAACTTAAGATAAAAAAGACATTCAGAGGTCATTGCATCTACATCAACAATATATTTAATATTCTCAATCAAAGTTGTTTCTCCAGGCTGTAAGGCCGGGATTGTTATTTCATTAGTAATCAATAATATGTATTGATTATTACATAAAATTGTAGCATTCAGTTCCGGAGCCGCAATTAATCCGATATTTTCAATCGTCAGATTTATCAATATTTCTTCTCCATGATTAATGATTCCATCGTTATTTCCAAGTATATCACTAAAGCTATTTTCAATACTAAACTTAAAACTATTATTAACTACCTTTAAATTTTGAAAATAATGGAACCTATTATGTGCGGTAATATGAAGTTCCAGCACATCATTAACATCAAGATTTAATGAGGAAAGATTTATATTTACTAATCCATTTTCATCAGAAGTCGTTCGATAAATGAGAGTATTATCTTTCATTAATGCAATTCGTGCGAAAGCCGTATTACAAACAAACTGCAAATTTTCATCAGGGAAAATTATATTTGAAATATTAACTGTAATCTCAGTTGGTTTTTGAGTCCAGACTTCCATAGAAGGGTCGCCAAAAAGGTTAACTTCATAGGCTGTCCACCTAAAATAGCCGCTTTCATTCAACCAACTTGTGTATTTCTCTTTGGAATATCTATTCGCGTCGCCAACTTTCGGATAATTTGCATTATAAATACCATCATAAAACAACCTGTCATAGAATTGTGAGGAACTGTTTGTGCCACCTGGCATATACCAACCATAACGTGAATTTGCAATACAAGCTACATTTGCAGTAGGCAGAGTTGATATAATTTCCGCAAAACAATCGGTTGTACCATAAGAGTTCTCACCAGTATTTCTATTATCCATTGAACCATTATAACATCCTTGAGAATAGTGAATTACAAAAGATCTACTAATACCATCATTTGTAAAATTATTTGTTGTTAATGATGCGTTACCAATTTTCATATTGTAATCAACATTCGAATGACCTAAATGATTCAACATATTAACGCCTTTTTCATTATATGCTTTTTTGATATCGGCCAGGCCCCAGTTTTTATCACGTTCATATAAGCGTGAAATTTCTATATTCTCAGGTATTCCTGCAGAATAAAACCCATGATTATATGTGCCGGCAACTATTTCATCTTTATAATTTCCTCCCCATGTATATGAATCTAAAGATTCACCAACCATCAATGCTTTTTCAATATCATCAACTACAGGGCGGTCTTGATACAACATTAATTTATTAATAAAGTTATTTAGCTCATCGTGACTATCAATACATAGTCTTCCAACACTTACTTCTGCATAATAATCAATCTCGTCCGGTTCTCCCCACAAATCATTATTATTTTCATTCCATGTTCCGTTGAGATTCGAATAATACATATCAGCCGGAATACACGGATCATCTAATGCTGCAAAACCTCTGCACGGAATAATATTTTCAGACTCATTTTTAGTATCAGCATCGCCAACAAGAATTAAATATTGCAAACTTTTATTATCATAATAATCTTTTACACAATTTCTTATCTTATCCTGATTATCTACACCCGAATATTTCTGATATATATTTTCGGTAGTTTCTATTGCTGTATAATATCCGAATTTATTTTTAAAAACACTATACTCATCTAATTGTGATGCATATTCCGAAGAAGTAATAAATAAAACATCAACCTCATCGTTACTTTTTACATTATTATAAGAGTACGATTTTAATGCAGAGTTATTATTTACAAGATTATTAATTCTAGTAATTGTTTGAATTTTATTATTTGCCTGAAATTCTGATTTTTTATCCTTAGAATTATTCTTGAAAGTAATACTTTTTATCAACTTTATTACACCATCCGCAGGATAATATTCTGCTGCATATATACTTAAAGACGTAATACCGTATCCTCCCAAATAATGAGTTTTTGTAGCATTAATATTTATTGAAGGATATTTTGAATTTGATAAATATATTTCGTCATTTTCAACTATGTTGATAGTTTTATTTTCACTTGAAATAGGGACAGGAGTCGCTGCCGGTAATAACTTCCCCTCTACAACATTATCATAATACTCGATATCCGTAATTGTTATTCCTACTGATGCTCTATCTTGTTCTTCGAGTATAGAATAATGCATAAATGGAATAATCGGATTCCCTGGCATTGTAATTTCATGCAGGTCTTCATAAATCAGCTCAATATATTCGCCATTATTGATTATATCAGGATAATCGAATTCTAATCTTATTTCTTGAGAAAACAAATTCAAAGCCAACGAAGCTAAAAAAATTGATAGTAATATTATTTTTTTCATATAAACATAATTTTAATTTCTTATTAATAATTTAAATATACTATTAACTCATCGTAAAATATATAACATGCAAAGATAAACTTTTTAACAATACTTTAATTCTATAATAGCAGAAATTTAGGGTTAGTATATAACTTAATAAATATGATTATTAAAAATTTTATTATCATTCAATGATATAGAATTTATCCTCATTTTTATAATCATAATATTGATGAGCATCTACATAATTTTTAATGTCACCAAATATCTTATCAAAAATTAAATTAACAAAATCGTTTTTTATTTCATTTTTTAAATAAAAAGTATAACTGCTCCATTTATATTTTACATAATTCTTTATTTTCCTATGGATTTGAGGATTTTTGTGAATATATATCCATACGTTTCGTAAATACTTTTCGGAAGTAATTAACTTTCTTCTAAAATTCTTTCTAAAAAGGCTTCCGGATCGATTAAACACTTTATTGAAAGCTTTTGCATATGACATAAAACATCTACGCAACATTTCACTTATAATAATACTAACAACATTTCGCTTGCCAATAATCCGATGACGTTTAATAACTTTATCCAAACCTTTTACCATAGGTATTTGTTTTACAATTTCATTATATGATTTAACTCTAAATAGAAGATGATAGTGGTTATCCATTAAACAAGTGCCAATAATATCTACAAACTGTCCTAAATATTTATCTAATTTGGACAGAAAATATATTCTATTTTCATTTGTCTTAAAAATATTTCCCCCATTATTACCTTGATTAAAAACATGATAAATCTGATCTTCTAACATTGGTTGATGCAAATTAGACCAACTATTCGGGTTTTTCATAATAAAAAATTTTAGTATTATAAATATAATTGCAGAAATTGTCAATTTGCACCCATAAACAAAGTTTCATTAAACTTTCTAAGTCTATCAGAATTTTAAATGCATTTATATTAAAACCTGTTATTACGGTTGAATATATTTTTTACTAAACATAAAATGTATTTTTTTTCTATCTTTGCGCATTATTACATTACTTCATCTCATGACTGTTGACTTATTCGTTCCATGCTATATTGACCAATTTCATCCAGAAACTGCTTTTAATGCCATTAAAATTTTAGAAAAATGTGGTATTGAAGTAAATTACAATCCAGAACAAACCTGTTGTGGAAAAGAAGTTTATGATGCTGGATTTTTTGATAAAGCTAAAATTCTTAGTGAAAAATTTCTGGATGATTTTAACAACAAAAATATTATTGTAGGACTGTCACCTGCTTGTGTTAGTCATATACAAACTAATTATCAAAATATATTCCACAATTCAGGAAGTCATTATGACTATTTAGAAATCAGAAATAATATTTTTGAATTAACAGATTTTCTCGTAAATAAAATAAGAATGATAGATTTTGGTGCAAATTTCGAAGCGAATGCATATTATCATGATTCATGTCATGCTCTTAGAAAGTATTCGCATTGTCTCAAAGAAGAGCCGCGTATATTGTTAAATAATATTATTGGATTAAATCTTATTGAAGTAGAAGATTATGAGTGTTGTGGGTTTGGTGGACTTTTTTCTGTAAAATACAATTCAATTTCATCCGCAATGACAGCTCAAAAAGTTCAAAAAGCCATGCAATTAGGTGTTTCTCATATTATTTCAGCCGATTGCTCATGTTTGATGAATCTTAATGCATACATCAAAAAACATAATTTACCTATTTCAACAATTCATATTGCTGATGTAATTGCAAATTCTTTATAAAAATTAATATGACTGAAGAAGTTTTTTATCAAAAAATAGCATCTCAACTCAATTTAAATTTCATACAAGTAAAAAATACCATAGAATTACTCGAAAGTGGTAATACTATACCATTTATTGCCCGATATAGAAAAGAAGCTACCGGAAGTTTAAGCGAAGTTATAATTGCCTCGATAAATAATTTACTTTCTAAGTTTAAGGAAATAGAAAAACGTCGCGAATATATCTTGCAAACAATTCTTGAATTAGATCAATTAACTGATGAATTAAAGCAACAAATTGAGAATGTAGAAACACTTGAGGAGTTGGAAGATTTATACCTTCCGTATAAACCCAAAAGAAGAACTAGAGCTACAATTGCAAGAGAAAAAGGTTTGGAAGGTTTAGCCAAAATCATTATGGCTCAAAATTACAATGATATTGAAGCTATTGCAGAGAAATTTCTTAATGAGGAAAAAGAGGTTTTTTTAGTTGAAGAAGCTATTGTCGGAGCATCAGACATAATTGCTGAATGGGTTAATGAAAATGCTTATGTTCGATCCCGTATACGCAAATTATTTGAAAATGAGGCTTATATTCTTTCAAAAATTATAAATTCAAAAGAGGAGGAAGGTTCATTATATAAGCAGTATTTTGATTATAAAGAACTGGCTAAAAAGGCCCCATCTCACAGAATTCTTGCTGTCTTTAGAGGAGAGAATGAAAAATTCTTGCGTGTAAACATAACTCCGGATAAAGATAAGGCTATTATGATTCTTGAAAAGTTTTTTGTTAAAAATGATTCTCAAGCAGCTGAAATCGTTACATCTGCTATAAAAGATTCATATAGCAGATTAATGGAACCTTCTATCGAAACTGAAATCCGTGCGACACTAAAAGAAAAAGCCGATAAAGCCGCGATTGAAGTTTTTTCTGACAATCTTAGGCAGCTTCTAATGACTCCACCATTATATAATAAAAATGTTTTAGCCATTGACCCTGGATTTAGAACCGGATGTAAAGTTACCATTCTTGATAAAACAGGAAAATTGCTTAATAATGTTACTATTTATCCGCATCCTCCTGAAAACAAAGTTAAGGATGCAATAAACAAGTTAACATATCTTGTCGAAGCATACAAAATTGATGCAATAGCTATAGGCAACGGTACCGCCGGTAGAGAAACCGAAAATTTTATTAAGCGAATTCATTTTAATAGAGATATTATAGCTGTAATGGTTAACGAAAGTGGGGCTTCAATCTACAGTGCTTCTGCAATAGCACGCGAAGAATTTCCAGATTACGATTTAACTGTTCGCGGCTCCGTTTCAATAGGTCGTAGGTTGATTGATCCGCTTGCAGAATTAGTAAAAATTGATCCGAAATCTATTGGTGTCGGCCAATATCAACATGACGTAAACCAAACAAAATTGCAAGAAAGTTTAAATCAAGTTGTTGAAAGCTGTGTAAATTCAGTTGGTGTTGATGTTAATACCGCTTCGAAGCAATTACTAACTTATGTTTCAGGTTTAGGTCCGGTTTTAGCTCAAAATATCATTGATTACAGAAATCAAAATTCCAATTTCTCTTCAAGAGAAGAATTAAAAAAAGTTGCTCGCTATGGAAATAAAGCATTTGAACAATCAGCAGGTTTCCTCAGAATTAGAAATGGTAAAAATTCCTTAGACAACAGTGCGGTTCATCCGGAATCTTATCCTATAGTGGAAAAAATGGCCTTAGACTTAGAAAGTGATATTAAGGAGCTCATTGGCAACAAAAAACTCCTCGAAAAAATCAATCTCAATAAATACATCACTAAAGATGTCGGATTACCTACTTTAAACGACATCATAAATGAATTAGCAAAACCAGGTCGCGATCCGCGTAACGAATTTGAAATATTTGAATTTGACAAAAATATCAATTCTATTCAAGATGTCAGAGAAGGAATGGTATTACCTGGAATCATAACTAATATAACCTCTTTCGGAGCTTTCGTAGATATTGGGGTTCACCAAGACGGTTTGGTACATATTTCTCAAATAGCAGATAAATATATTTCCGATCCTTCTGAGTATGTAAAGTTGAATCAAAAAGTTATGGTAAAAGTTTTGGAAGTTGATGTCGACAGAAAAAGGATTTCATTATCAATGAAAAATATATAACCCGTTTTTTCGTTATGATTTAGGTTAGTAATATTAAAAAATTATTAATATGAAATCATCATAGCAAATAATTTATCTAAGCGAATAAAAAAAATAATCTATATTCGTTTCATGATTAAAAATTAAGTTTTATTGAAATCAAGTATTTGTCAATATATACAATTTAATTAAAAAAAAATAAACAAAAATATTTACGCATGAAAAAACATCTTTTAAAGCATACATTATTAATTATTACGTTTATATTGTTTTGCTTTACTTCTGATGCACAAATAATAAAAGCATATGTTGCCGGTGGATGCAATCTATCACAAATTGATGGAGATCAGGCATACGGTTACAAAAAATTCGGGGCAAACGTCGGAATAGGAGTAAATTTTAACATTCTTCCTTTTATGTCGGCATCAATTGAAGCAAATTTTAATCAAAAGGGCGCTAAACAGAAAGCCACTATTTACAACATTGAAACCGATCGTACTGGAGCATACAAAATAAATATCAACTATGCCGAGATACCTATTTTGTTATATTTTACAGACAAAGATCAATTATTTAAATTTGGTGTTGGTTTTTCATACGCAAGAATGGTTAATAATGCACGCGAAGAATGTTACAGAACAGATCATTCAAATTATATCATATATAACAAAACTGATGCAATGATTTCTTATGCAGATTTTGTTCCAGTCAATGAATCATTAAAAAACTTCGAATATTATGAAGTAGTTAAAGAATGGAATGAAAAAAACGGGAAACTAAATTCTAATGATTTCAGTGTGATTGCCAGTATCGAAGCAAGAATTTGGCAAAGATTGAAATTTGAGGTAAGATTTGCTTATTCATTAAAGCATTTAAGAACTTCTGATTATTACAGACAATATGTTAATGAAATTCCGGATGGTGTAGAAACTTACCAGGACGGAGAATTTTTGGCTTTCAAAAGAAAAGAATATAACAATACTTTAAGTTTCAGATTAATTTATGTTTTCAACGAAAGACAAGCCGAAAGAAATAAGGCATTAATTTCAACACGACAAGGAGATTTGAGATAATGAAAGAAGAAACGAAGGAATTAGCAGAATTAGCATATAAACTTGCTTACGACTATGATTTGGAATACGGATTTTGTCCGCAATGTGTATTAGCTGCAATTCAAGATATTAAAGACGATATTCCTGATGACTTGATTAAATCGTCACAAACATTAAGCGGCGGCGGCGGATTAATGGGTATAGGTTCATGCGGTGCTTTGCAAGGCGGATTATTAGCTATTGGCTTTTATCACGGTCGACAACGAAAAGACTTTGGGCGAAAAAGAAATATTCTTGCTTTAGAATTGTCAAGTCAATTAATAAAAAAGTTCAAAGAAGTTTATGGCGATAATATTTCATGTTTTGGAATTCAAAAGATGATGAGCGGGAGGAGTTTTAATAATTGGGATCCCGAAGATGCTAAGGCGTTCCGTGAAAGTGTTTGTAAAAAAGGTTGTGCTGAACTTTCAGGTAATGTTGCAAAATGGACGATTGAATTATTGGAAAAATAAGTATAAAGGAAAAAATACAAAAAATAAATAATCAAATAAGAAACAAAGTCCGGAAACTGAAAACTTCTAATTTATTTTTTGTCGGAAAAAACATTTAATTAAAAAAATTATTGTACTTTTGCAGTTCGAATTTAGTATCGTAAAATTATAAAGAAAAAAAATATGTATTTAAGTCCGGAAATTAAGGAGAATTTTTTCAAAGAACACGGTAGTTCAATAAGTGATACCGGTTCAACAGAAGGTCAAATAGCTTTGTTCTCATACAGAATCAAACATTTAACCGAACATTTGAAAAAAAATAAAAAAGATTTGGTAACCGAACGCTCACTTGTACGTTTGGTAGGTAAAAGAAGGAAACTTCTTGATTACCTAAAAAAGAATGATATCGAAAGATATAGGGCTATCGTTAAAAAGCTCGGATTAAGAAAGTAATTTCTAAAAAAAATAAAAGGCAATTAAAAGTTGATTGCCTTTTTTTATATTTATATAGTTTTAAATAAGTCATAATAAAAAATAAAATGTCAATACAAGGAATAACTTCATCTTTTAAGTTACCTAACGGAGAAGAAGTAATCATAGAAACCGGAAAATTAGCTAAACAAGCCAACGGTTCAGCGGTTGTTAAGATTGGTGACACAATGCTACTTGCAACGGTTGTAGCAAAAGAGGAAGCTGCAGAAAATACTGATTTTATGCCTCTTTCTGTTGAATATAAAGAAAAATATTACTCTGTCGGAAGATTTCCGGGTGGATTCTTCAAACGTGAGGCCAAACCTTCGGATTATGAAATATTAATTTCAAGATTAGTTGATAGAGCTTTACGCCCCTTATTTCCTGATGATTTTCACGCTGAAGTACAAGTGCAAGTTACTCTTATATCGGGAAATAAAAACGTTCTTCCCGATGCATACGCTGCTCTTGCGGCTTCATCTGCAATTGCAGTTTCCGACATCCCGTTTCATGGTGCAATATCTGAGGTCAGAGTAGCTCAAATCAACGGAGAGTTCGTCATCAATCCTAAAGTTGATGAACTTGAAAATTCGACTCTCGAATTAATCGTTGCCGCTGATAAAGATAACATTATGATGGTTGAAGGCGAATGTAAAGAGGTTTCGGAAGAAACAATGATAGATGCGCTTAAATTTGCTCACGATGCAATCAAAATACAATGTAAAGCTCAAGAAGAACTCGCAGCTAAAATTGAGAAAGCCCAAAATAAATACGAATACAGTCACGAAACAAATGATGAAGAACTTCGCAATAAGATTTATGATTTTTGTTATGATAGATGCTACGGGGTTGCCGGCTCTCACATCAGTAATAAAAAATTAAGATCACAAAAATTCAATGAAATAAAAGATGATTTTATAGCTGAATTAAGCGAAGAAGAAGCCGAAGAAAAGGCTTTTATGATTGATAGATATTTCCACGATACGGAAAAAGAAGCAATAAGAAATTATATTCTAGATAACAAAAAACGTATTGATGGAAGAAATCTTGATGAAATAAGACCTATTTGGTGCGAAGTTGATTATTTGCCTTCAGCACACGGATCGGCAATATTTACAAGAGGTGAAACACAATCATTAACCGCCGTAACTCTCGGAACAAAATTAGACGAACAGATTATTGACGGTGCCATTGTTGAAGGGAAAGAGAAATTAATCTTACATTATAACTTTCCTTCATTCTCAACAGGTGAGGTAAGACCTTCAAGAGGCGTAAGTCGTCGCGAAGTCGGTCACGGGAACTTAGCATTAAGAGCTTTAAAAGGTATGATCCCTGATGATCCTGAAGTTAATCCGTATACAATTCGTATAGTTTCTGATATTTTAGAATCGAACGGTTCATCTTCAATGGCTACTGTTTGTGCAGGAACTCTTGCACTTATGGATGCCGGCGTAAAAATGAAAAAACCTGTTACCGGAATTGCTATGGGTTTAATCACAGATAACAACCGTTACGTTGTTTTATCCGATATATTAGGTGATGAAGATCATCTTGGCGATATGGACTTCAAAGTTACCGGAACTAGAGACGGAATTACAGCTTGTCAAATGGATATCAAAGTTGACGGATTACCTTACGAAATATTAGCTAAAGCTTTGGATCAAGCAAAGCAAGGCAGATTACATATCCTTAATAAAATCTCGGAAACTTTAGCAGAACCAAGAACCGACTACAAACCACATGTTCCACGAATTGAATCTATGATTATTGATAAAGAATTTATCGGGGCTGTAATTGGTCCGGGTGGAAAAATAATTCAAGATATTCAGGCTACAACTAATTCTACAATTGTTATTGAAGAAGTTGATAATAAGGGCATTATTCAGATTTTTGCTCCTGATTACGAATCTATTACTGCAGCTAAAGATAGGATTAAGACTATTATTGCAAAACCTGAGGTTGGTGAAATTTATACAGGAAAAGTAAAATCTATTTTAGATTTCGGGGCTTTTGTCGAGTTTTTACCTGGTAAAGAAGGTTTATTACATGTTTCTGAAATTGCCTGGGAAAAGGTTGATGATGTCAATAAATATATGAAAATAGGTGATAGTATTGAAGTCAAATTAATTGAAATTGATCCTAAAACAGGAAAATTCAGACTTTCAAGAAAAGCTTTATTACCAAAACCGGAAGGTTATCAACCGCCACAAAGAGATAATCGAAATAATAATAGACCAGATAACAGAAACAATAATAACAGACCGAAGAAAGATTAAAAAAATAACAGTCAACAATTAATAAAATAATTAGAGTATTTCTGTAAAGAGATACTCTTTTTTTATTTATGTAATTAAATAAGGGAAAAACCTAAAGTCAATTTTAATGATATCACGATAATGCAACGTCCAATATCATCATAATAGCAAAACCTACCATTGTTGCTATTGTTGCAATGTCTCCGTATTTTGATCTTTGTGATTCGGGAATAATTTCTTCAACCACAACATAAATCATAGCTCCTGCCGCAAATGACAAAGCATAAGGAAGAAACCGTGTCATTGATGCTGCTATTACCGCACCTAAAACAGCTCCAACAATTTCTACCGTTCCGGATAGTTGTCCGTAGAAGAAACTCTTTTTTCGTGAGAAACCTTCACTAAGCAATGGTGCCGATACTGCAAATCCTTCGGGAATATTTTGTAAACCAATACCTAAAGTCAATGTAATTGCTCCCATAAGCCCTATACTTTCTGCACCTCCTGTTGCTAAAGCTCCAAAAGCAACACCACAAGCCAAACCTTCAGGGAAATTATGTAAAGTTACGGCAAAGATCATTAAAGAAGATCTTTTCATTTTGGTTCTTGGACCTTCACGTTCACTCGTTGGTGCACCGATATGCAAATGTGGAACAACATAATCCATAAGTCGTAAAAATAATCCACCCAACAAAAAACCGACTACAGCGGGCACCCAAGCTATCATTCCGGCAGATGCTGCCATATCTATAGACGGCATTAATAACGACCAAAAGCTGGCAGCAAGCATAATTCCTGCAGCACAGCCAAGCATTATTGCCGATACTTTCGGCGAAATCTTTTTAAATAAAAACACAAATGCAGCTCCCAAAGCGGTCATAGCCCATGTAAAAACACCGGCTATAAATGCTTGGGAAACTACATTTAATGAGATAAATTTTTCTAACAAAATAACTTATTTCTTCATTTTCATGAAATTATCTTTCATAACTTTAATATCTGCCAACCAATCTTCGATATCATGCTCATGTTCAAGCTCATCGTTTAAGATACTAACAGCCATTTCATAAGTAGCATAATCTTTTCCGAAAGTAAAATCGGCGATTTCTTGATAACGAAGTATAGCGCAACGTTCGCCTCTCAAGTTTTGTTCAAGAATTACTTCAACATAAGGATCTACAGGAGCTTCATAAGCACATCTTGCTTTTTCAAACCAATCTTTAGGATTTAATAATGGAGTTCCTTCAAGTTGGATAATTCTATCTACAACTAATTCGGCGTGTGATAATTCTTCATTAGCATGTGTTAGTAATTCCGGCTCAATTTCGCTACGCATAGGACCTTCCATCATACGAGCACCTATCCAATATTGATAATAAGCCAACCATTCTTCAGCCAAAGCTGCATTTAACATTTCAATTAATTTTTCGACATCTAATTTAGATATCAAAACTGCTTCTTTTCCCATGATAATTTGTTTTTAAAGTTAATAATTTAAAGATATAATTTTTTTAATAAAGTAATCTCGCTTTTGAAACCATCCAATTCATTAGGAGTTTCCAAATAAAACGGCAAATGTTTTAAAGCAGGATGATTAATCACATTCCCGAATGTCTCCAATCCCAGCATTCCATCCCCTATTTTCTGATGGCGATCTTTATGACTCCCCGGTTCATTCATACTATCATTTAAATGGATTGCTTTCAATTTATCTAATCCGATTATGTCATCAAACTCATCCAAAACTCTATCAAGATTATTAACGATGTCATAACCGGCATCACTGACATGGCAAGTATCAAAACAAACTCCGATATGTTCGGAAAATTTTATCTCATTCAATATTTGCTTAATTTCTTCAAATTTTCCTCCAATTTCCGTACCTTTTCCCGACATAGTTTCAAGCAAAACAGTTGTTGTTTGATTTTGCTTTAGAACTGAATTTAATGTGTCAGTAATTAACTCAATTCCTTTCTCAACACCTTGTCCGACATGGTTTCCCGGATGCAGATTATACATGTTACCAGGTACTTCTTCCATTCTCTCAAGATCGTCTTTTAATGTATTTACAGCAAATTCTCTAATATGACTTTCTGCAGCACACGGATTCATAGTGTAAGGTGCATGTGCTAAAATTTTACCGAACTTATGCGCTTTGGCAAAATTAGTGAAAGCCATCACATCACTTTTATCAATATCTTTAGCCTGACCTCCACGCGGATTTCTTGTGAAAAATTGGAAAGTATTAGCACCAATGCTTAGGGCTTCTTCACCCATATTTAGAAATCCTTTCGAAGACGATAGATGACATCCTATATAAAACATAATTTATCTACAATTACATTAAAAATTCTGAAATTATATTGTACCTGTTTTATTCTGCAAAAGTATAAAATAAATACCGTTTTTTTATTCTTATTATTATATTTGTTTAAATAAATATCAATTAAAATTTAAACCGAATATCCTTTAACTCCAAGTTCTTGATAAGTTTTTTTAAGAGCTTCCTCATCATCAGTAATTATCAACATAACATCATTTTTTTCCAAAATAGAATTCCCTCGAGGAATAAAATAATGGTTCCCGCGCTTTATCATAACAACCAAAGATTTTTCAGGTATCGGAATATTCATAAGTTTATTTCCGTTACGCAAACTATCTTCATTAACAACAACTTCCGACATTGCCGATTTTACTTCGTCAGAAAAATCAAATTCGACACCAAATTCACTTTTCTTTTTAATCTCTACATCTTTATTTGCCAATCCAAGTAATTTTGCTGCTGAGGCAACAGTTGTACCTTGTACAAGCATTGATAGTAAAGTGATAAAAAATACGATATTAAAAATATCTTGAGCATAAGGAATTTCTGCAACAACAGGATATGTTGCAAAAATTATAGGTACTGCACCTCTTAATCCAACCCAAGAGACATATAAACGTGCCTTCATCGTTAATTTTCTAAAAGGAGCTAAAGATATTAATACGGATAAAGGTCTTCCGAGAATTATCATAAATATTCCGATGAGAAGGCCTAACAATGCGATTGATCCTAATTCTTTAACATTAACTAAAAGGCCGAGTACCAAGAACATAATGATTTGAAATAACCAAGTCAATCCATCATAAAATTTAACAATTGATTTTTTATGAACAAATTTAGAATTACCTATAACTAATCCTCCTATATAAACTGCAAGATAT
Organism: Bacteroidales bacterium; assembly: GCA_031276035.1. Classification (NCBI taxonomy): domain Bacteria; kingdom Pseudomonadati; phylum Bacteroidota; class Bacteroidia; order Bacteroidales; species Bacteroidales bacterium. Next base: position 111,663 of record JAISNV010000019.1, read on the forward strand.
CCGTTAGCCCTCAATACTTCGGAAAGAGAAAAAATAAAGAAGGTAGTAACAAGCATGAGTACCATATATAACCCGTCATTATTCAAATTGATTTTATTGATTACCCACACCATAAGTTTACCTAATAAGAATCCGAAAACGGCACCCGCAATAAATTTATAGAAAAAGCTACCAACAATCATCCAAGCACCGGGGGCTTCTACACCCGGTTGTAAAATTTGTATAAGAACAATAGTTAACAAATATGCCATAGGGTCGTTACTACCGCTTTCGAGCTCAAGTAAAGGGCGAAGGTTTTGTTTTAATCTGGCACTTTTAGATCTTAAGATTGCAAAAACCGTCGCCGAATCGGTTGAAGACATTACAGCAGCAAGCAAGAGCGATTCAGCAAAATTTAATGATAATCTGTTACTTATCGGAGTGAAATTAGTTATCCACCAAATAAAAGTTCCTGTTAATAAAGCGGTCAATAAAACTCCTAAAGTTGCCAATACTATCCCTTCTTTTGCAACCGGCTTAATATCAGAGTATTTTGTATCCATACCGCCGGAAAATAAGATAATACACAAAGCGGCCATACCGATATTCTGAGCAACCTTCGGATTGTCAAATGGAATAAAATTTCCGGCAAACATTCCAAGCAATAAAAATAATAACAATACAGGAACACCGAATTTGTAACCTGTTTTGGAAATTAAAATGCTTATAAAGATTAATACAGAACCACCTAAAAGAAAATATATCGGGGAAATAACCATAGTCTTTATCTTTTTTAATTTTAAAATGCGAATTTACGTGATTTTTATCAAAAATAATATTTAATTCTTACTTTTGCTAAAATTTTTAATTTCTTTTAAGAAAAATATTTATGACTTCTAATAATATATCTAATTCATGAACATTGCAATAATATTAGCCGGCGGTACCGGAACAAGGCTCGGTGGGGAATTACCTAAGCAATTTATTAAAATTGCGGGGAAGAGTATCATTGAACATTCAATTGATGCCTTTGAGAAAAATAATAATATTGATAAAATATCTATTGTGATTAATGAAAATTATTTTCAACCACTAAATGGTATTATTAATACGAATAAATACAGGAAAATAGATAAGATAATTAAAGGCGGAAACGAGCGTTATAAATCGAGTTTAAATGCAATAAAAGCATATTCTGAAGCTGTCAATGACAATTTAATTTTTCACGATGCGGCTAGGCCATTAGTTTCTCAAAGAATCATTAATGAAACAATTATGGCTTTGAAAAATTTTAATGCCGCAACTGTAGCTATTCCATCATCAAATACTATATATAAAATTAATACAGAAATCAAAACAATTGAATCAGTTCCAGATAGAAGAAATTTATATTGCGCTCAAACACCACAAGCATTTAAGTTATTTACAATAAAAAAAGCATACGAATTATTTTTAGAAGACGGCAATTTTTTCGCTACTGATGATTGTGGGATACTTTCTAAGTTTATTCCTGATGAAGAAATTTATATCATAAATGGCGATGTTAATAATATTAAGATTACTTATAGTGAGGAAGTCCGTGTAGCTGAAGAACTTATTAAATTCAAAATGAATGGATATGATAAAGAATAGTATAATTTAAACCACTATTAAACTTAGAAAGTGCATATTTAAAATTTAAATACCCTTTACATAATGTTTAAAGAAAGAATTACATGTTTTCTAAACTTAGAAAGTGAAATATAAAGATGTTAACCAACAAAAAGAATATCGATATTTTCAATGATATAGCAAAAACTTATGATAGAATAAACCATTATCTCTCATTGAATATTGATAAATATTGGAGAAATAAAGCTTTAGCAAAACACATTGATAAATCTACAGCAAAAGTTTTGGATATTGCATGTGGGACGGGTGATTTTGCAATAAATGCAGCTCAACTTGGTGCTAATAATATTATCGGAATTGACTTATCTACTAAAATGCTTGATATAGCAAAAGAGAAAATTAAAAAGAAAAATCTTGATAATATAATTCATGTTCAAGAAGGCGATTGCAATTCTTTAGATTTTGACGATAACACTTTCGACATAGCAACAATTGCTTTCGGCGTCAGAAATTTTGAAAATTTAGATAAAAGTTTAAATGAGGTTTTACGTGTTTTAAAAGATGGGGGCAAAATAATTATTCTCGAATTTACAAGTCCCAGAAATAAGGTTTTCAAAAGAATGTACAATTTTTACATTAAAAATATTTTACCTTCAATAGGAAGACTGATCTCAGGAAATAAAGGAGCATATATATATTTGCCTACAAGTATAGGAGAATTTCTGCAATATGAAGAATTTACAAGATATTTAAAAAGAATTGGATTTAAAAATGTTTATTATAAATCCCTGACAGCAGGGATTGCAAGTGTATATTATGGGGAAGTTTTGAAGATGAAATTATTAAAAATTAGTAATTTCAATTTCTAGTATAAAAAAACAATTGATAATTTTTATTTATGCTTATATCGAGTTCGAGAAAAGGTATGCTATAAGACTTAGAAAGTGATTATAAAAATGCTATAAATCTGTATTAGTCTCACTCTGAAATAGCTTGCAATATTAATATTGTAAGCTATTTCAGAGTGAGACAATCCAAAACCAATAAATCCTACCCACGACTATCCATGCTCGCTTCATCGGGATTAATTCTATCAGTTGCAACTTTTACTTCGTCATCGGTCAAACCTGTTTCACCCAAAGGTTTTTCATTGGCCACAATTTCATCCATTGTCATATCAATTTCTTGTTTTTTCTCACAAGCAGATTGGATTTTTGATTCGTTGTTTTTTTTGTTTTCCTTCATATTATTAGAACTTTAAATTATTTTTTCGGTTGAATTTTTGAATTACAAAAGTAATTAATTTAATGAAAATAGATAATAGAAAGTGTATATAATTATTAATCTTAACTTAAATCTGTTTTTACACCATAATTCGAAAGTGTTTTTATTAATATTGATAACTATTTCAATAAAAATTAATTTTTCTCAATCATGTTATTAATCATAAAATATATTTAATATTCTACATAAATTTATAGTTTTGAAAAACGTAGTATAAATCTACAAACAAAAGGTGAACAATGATTCCTTCTCTATTTGTATTAATAATCATTGTCGATACAATGAACCTTATTGCTCAAACCCAACCTACTTCTATGCATTTAAAGCCAAACTGAGTTATTAGTTACAATATTAAGGCTACATATATTTATACCCTTCCGAATAGATTTCTGCATAATCAGCGCCGTTATCAGTAATATTACGGTTATAGCTACTTAATTAAGTTTCCTTAAGTCTCATTCCTATACCTTCTATTTAGCAACTGATTAATACAATACCAACAATTATGATCGCCATAAAAACATTTTATTTTTTTAATTTGAGTTTAAATTATTAATAATATTTTAGCATAAAATTATTTTAATATGCAAGTAATTGATTTAGAATATATACACCCACAATACTCCTGTCTATAAATACCATATATTTTTGAAAGTTCAATCGAACGTTTATATCCTTCTTTCTTTTTAAAATCTGATAATAAGTATTTTAATCCGTACTTTTCGGCAAGTTCACCGCCGATCTTATTTAACTTATCAGCATTCTTCATCGGACTAACGGAAAGTGTAGTTGTGAAATAATCGAAATTCAGTTTTTTAGCGATAATTGCCGCTTCTTGCAATCTTAATTCATAACATTTTGTACATCTGTCTCCTCCCTCCGGCATATCTTCCATCCCTTTCACTAATTCATCAAAAACATCAGGGTAATAGTCACCTTCAATAATTTTGATTAAATCTGTGTGTGTCAATAAACTTTCTTTCTTATTGACTTTATTTATTTTATCCTCATTCAATAAATCAATCAACCTCCTTTGTTCGTTCAGTCTTTTCCGATATTCTTCTTTCGGAAATATATTGGGATTATAATAGAATATAGTTATACAAAAATATTTCGATAAATACTCAAGAACATAACTACTACACGGTCCACAACAACTATGTAATAATAAAGAAGGTTTACTTCGCAATTCTGCAATTTCTTCCAGAGTCTCGTCTAATATTTTTTGATAATTAGTATTCATCACTTTTGCAAAGGTAAGAAAAACAGTACAAATTTCACTTTCTAAGTCTAAGGAGAAAATTCAAAATTAAATTTACTTTCCAAGTTTAAGAAAACCTACAAGATTTTTTTAACTTATATTTTTGGTTTACTTTCTAAGTCTTAGAAAGAAACTTAAGAAACCAAAATAAAAAAAATCGGACAACTAAACGTTATCCGATTTCTTATAAAAACGAACAGAATTTTTATTTAACTGTATTAACAATTTCTTTAAATGCTTCCGGATGGTTCATCGCTAAGTCTGCAAGAACTTTACGACTTAGTTGAATATCTTTTTTATGGAGTTTACCCATAAATTCCGAATAAGACATTCCGTATTGACGTACGGCAGCGTTGATACGCGTAATCCATAACGCCCTGAAAGTACCTTTTTTATCGCGTCTGTCGCGGTAGGCATAAGTTTGACCTTTTTCCCAAGAATTCTTGGCGACCGTCCAGACATTTCTCCTACCTTGGTAGGCACCCTTAGTTCTATTAAGGATCTTTTTTCTTCTTGCCCTTGATGCAACTGCATTTACTGATCTTGGCATAATATTTCCTTTCTGTGATTAATTTTACTTCAGTGATGAAATATTTTCATTCTTTTTAGACTGACAGCAAAATGGTTAAAAAATAATTTTTACTTATTCAACATATCTTTAATAGCAGCAACATCCGCTTTATTAACAACAACAACCTTCACAAGATTACGTTTTCTTTTGTTGGATTTTTTTGTTAGGATATGGCTGTGATAAGCATGTTTCCTTTTCAATTTACCGGTGCCTGTAAAACCGAAACGTTTCTTAGCAGCGGATTTAGTTTTTAATTTTGGCATTTTTTGAAATTTTTAATAGTTAATAAAATATTTTAATTCGTTTATTTTTTCTTAGCTAAAGGTGCAAGCATCATAATCATTCTTTTACCTTCCAGTTTCGGCATCGATTCTACTTTGCCGTATTCTTCAAGCTGTTGTGCAAATTTCAAAAGAATTATCTCGCCTTGATCCTTGTAAACAATAGATCTACCTCTAAAAAATACATCTACTTTTACTTTACACCCAGATGCCAAAAACTTCATTGCATGTTTCAATTTAAACTCAAAGTCATGATCATCCGTATTAGGACCCAAACGAATTTCCTTTACTTCAACTTTTGTTGATTTTGCTTTTCTCTCTTTTTCTTTTTTCTTTAAATCATAAAGAAATTTTTGATAATCAGCGATTTTACATACAGGCGGATTTGCCGTCGGTGATATCTCAATTAAATCTAAACCTAATTCATCGGATAGTCTAATTGCATCTCTTAAATTATAAATATCCGGTGTTACATTATCACCTACTAAACGAACAACAGGAGCAGTAATTGCTCCGTTGATCTTGTGAAGATCTTCATTTTGTCTTCTGTTGTTTCTTTGATGTGGTCTTTGCACTAAATAAAAAATTGGTTAATACTTATTTGCTTAATTCTTTTTCGATTTCTAAATTAATATGATTAATAAATTCTTTAATAGAAAGAACTCCCATTTCACCTTCTCCATGCCTTCTTACAGACACAGTACCATCTTGGCTCTCTTTCTCCCCAACGAGTAAGATATAAGGGATTTTTTTCATTTCTGCATCTCTGATCTTTCTGCCTGTTTTTTCAGCACGACCGTCAACACTGCCGCGAACATCATTTGCTCTCAAATTCTTTCTTACTTCCTCAGCGTAATCATTATACTTTTCACTAATAGGAAGAATTATCATTTGATCCGGTGTTAACCAAAGCGGAAAATTACCGGCACAATGTTCTATTAACACGGCAACAAACCTTTCCATTGAACCGAACGGCGCTCTGTGGATCATTACAGGACGATGTTTCTGATTGTCATTACCTGTATATTCAAGCTCAAAACGTTCAGGAAGATTATAGTCAACTTGAATTGTCCCGAGTTGCCATTTTCTACCGATAGCATCCTTAACCATAAAATCCATTTTCGGTCCGTAAAAAGCTGCTTCTCCGTATTCAATAATAGCATTAATCCCGGTCTCTTCAGCAACATCCAAAATTGCTTGTTCGGCTTTTTGCCAATTTTCCTCACTACCGATATATTTTTCACGATTAAACTTATCTCGTAAAGAAATCTGAGCTGTAAAATCTTTAAAATCCAGAATACTGAATATCTTCATAACAATTTCCATAACTCCCTTAAATTCGTCTTTTAACTGATCGGGCGTACAGAAAATGTGGGCATCGTCTTGCGTAAATCCCCTTACACGGGTAAGTCCGTGCAACTCACCGCTTTGTTCATAACGATAAACCGTACCGAATTCTGCAATTCTATATGGCAAATCTTTATATGATCTTGGTTTTGAAGCATATATTTCACAATGATGAGGACAATTCATCGGTTTTAAAAAATATTCTTCACCTTCTTCCGGAGTAGTAATAGGTCGAAAAGAATCTTTTCCGTATTTTTGAAAATGGCCAGATGTTTTATATAAATTAACGTTTCCTATATGAGGAGTTATAACTTGTTCGTAACCTGCTTCTTTTTGAACTTTTTTAAGGAAGTCTTCGAGGCGACCTCTTAGTTCCGTGCCTTTCGGAAGCCAAATCGGTAAACCCAGCCCGACACGTTGAGAAAAAGTAAACAATTCGAGTTCTTTACCAATCTTCCTGTGGTCACGCTTTTTAGCCTCTTCGAGCATTTCAAGATATTCGGCAAGTTCTTTAGCCTTAGGGAAAGAAATACCGTAAACTCTTGTAAGTTGCTTTCGATTCTCATCGCCACGCCAATAAGCTCCCGCGATACTTAAAACCTTGAAAGCTTTTATCATTGATGAATCAATAAGGTGCGGACCACGACACAAATCTACGAATGTATTTGATTCATAAAACGTTATAGTTCCGTCTTCCAATTCATTAATTAATTCAACTTTATACTCATCGCCTTTTTTAGTGAAATAATCCAAAGCTTCCGCTTTAGAAACCTTTTTACAAACGAAAGGAGTTTTAGAACGGGCTAATTCCATGAATTTATCTTCAATGGATTTGAAATCGGCATCGGAGATTTTATAATCCATAAAATCAATATCATAATAAAAACCGTTTTCTATAGCCGGACCAATACCGAATTTAACTCCGGGATATAATTGTTCGATTGCCGCTGCCATGATATGAGCTGAAGAATGCCACATTACGGCTTTACCTTCGGGGTCATTCCAGGTTAAAAGCGACACGTTAGCATCATTTTCGATTTGAAAATCAAGACTGCAAACCACTTCATTTACCTTAGCAGCGAGCACATTTCTCGCAAGTCCTTCGCTTATCGAAAGAGCTACATCATAAGGAGTTACGCCTGATTCAAATTGTTTGATACTACCATCCGGTAACGTTATATTTATCATTCTCATAAGTATCTAATAATTAGCTTGCAAAGATACAAAAATTAATTAATAATTAGGATTTAACATATAATAATTTTTTCTTTATATTTACTTAAGATTGTAATTTCACAAATACCGAATCCGAACAATATGATTAACAGCACATTGAATGCATTAAAAAATTTTAAAAAGAACACAGCATACTTAGTTACGAAACATTAAATTATAATCAACATAATATTATTAAAATATACAAAAAAATTTTATCATATTTTTATTTAATTACAACTATTAGTATATTTTTGCAGAAAATATTTGATCAATATTAATTAATAAAGATTAACAAACTAAGTCTGTTTAAATAAAAAACAATAAAACAAGAGCGTTTATGCAAAAAATACTATTTATTATTTTTATAATCTTTTGTTCGATGAGAATGTCGGCTCAAAATGAATTAACTCCGGGATATCATACGGAAGGTGGAGAAGTGTTAACATACACAAGAAAGGGAGATAGATTTATTGCCGCAGGAATAGGTGCGGGAACATCATACGGAAATCTCGGAATAAAGATAACGAGCAAGCTTACAAAGGGCTTTGGACTCAGTGCGGCAATAGGCACACGAACTTTTCCTTTGTCGATACCTATAAACGTATCAATATCCGACGAACTGTTAGAACTTGGATTACCGTTCATAAACAAAACTCTCAAAGGAATGTCTATGAACATAGGTTTTGATGCATGGATTAATAATTTCTGTATCGGATTTCACTATGCTCAATATGGAAAATGGACATCTTTATATGACAATCAGAGAAAAACCCTACATGGTTTTTTATTTATCTATGAAGGTCATATTCCTTTAGGAAAATTACCACTTGCAATTACAGTTGGCGGCAATTTCGGGTTTGCATTCGGGAAAGATAAATTTCTGGAATTGGTTGAACCTACTATAAATGGTGATGGCGATTTTTTTACCACTTTATTTGTGGGGCTAGATGTTGGTATATGTTATAAATTCAAGTATTAATTAAAAAAATAAAAATCATGAATAACCTTATTAATAACTTCACAAAAGTAATTATCGGCATAGTATGCCTTCTAATATTAATTTCATGTGCTCCGAAGCCGCAATTAGCAGTAATAAAAGCACCTGTAATGGAAGATGTTTTAATATCTTCCGATGACCTAAAAGCTTATCTTGCAAGCCATCCAAAACTTTCAGTAGTATTACGCATTCCACAAAACACAGAGAATATTACCTCCGCACAAAAAGAGAACAACACTACCTTTTACAATGAATTGGAAAAAGCATTGATAATGAACGGATTTGATGTAAAAGATCGCGCATCTGTAGAAAATATATTAAAAAACACTACCGATATATTTGATTATGAGCAAATAGGTAAAAAACTCAAAGTAGATTTATTTATTGAAATTACCGAATTATCATTTTATGAACCTTACTATCCAAGTGAATATAAAATAAAATCTACCGGCCAGAAATATACCATTACAAACAAAATACTCAACACATCATATGCAAGATTAAGCTACAAAATTGTAATTGCTGAAACCGGCTCGGTGGGTGGTATGTTTACTGTGTATAAACAACGTTGCACTGAAGGTTGCGAATTCGACGTAATTTACCGTGACGGAATGCTGCCAAAATATAGATTACCGGAGCAACGTAATAATGATATGTGGTATGACAAGATTAACTGGACATTCTATAACACATATGCGGAAATCTCAGCTTACTTTTCAAATCAACTTATTAACACACTAAGAAACAAGTAAAATCATGAAAAGATTAAATAAATATCTTTTAATCCTGCTCAGTAGCTTTTGTATATTATCTTTATCGAGTTGCGATCCTGAAGTAACAATTGATGATGAATTGCAAGGTACATGGCGACTACAGCAAATTAGCTATACTTATAGAAATGAAAACGGAGTTCTTATTAACGCTTTCGAAGAAGGGAGCATTATAGAAAAATTTGAACTTCTGGAATTAACAAAAAGCATCAAACCTTTTATTACATCTTATACATGCAACGCTGTTTATTTGAACGGCAGTTGGTACAACGTTGAAGATGGTGGGGACATCGACTACACCATTAATGGTAACATATTGACAATAAAAGCCTACGAAGGCGGAACGTTCTACCAACTCGTTAACGCCGCTTCGCTTTTAAGACCAATGGAACAATTGATTCTTACTTTCAAAAAAGGCGGATACGAAGATGAAGATGATCCGGATCCTGTAATAGAAAACCCTGAGGAAGATGGTTATATATTATCGACAATGGAATACGAACCATACAGGCATCCATTATATGAAAATTATCCGGATAATCTATATAGTGAACAAAAAAATCATTTGATTACTTTGTATCAAGATGATGAGAGAACGATTTGCATAGGATACAAATACGACAAACTTTGGTTATTGGTTTATGAAATCTATCAAGACCATTGGCATATTCTTCAAGATATTGTGGATTATGATTATTATTGGAATAATGAGTATATTTTCTTCTCTGTAGGACAGGTAATAACATTAAATACAATAACCGAAAAACGAGAATTTAATAGTGGAAACGGAAAAACTCCTACATCCTTCGCACTTGAAAATATAAACGACGGATTTGTTATTGGGTTTAAAGTTAATAATGTCGAAAAATTTATACGTATTCGTGCCAAAGATAAAAATAATGGAATTTTTATTATGGAATACTCATATTTTTAAATTAACTTGATTACTTTAAGAAAATATAATAAAAAACAAATTCAACAAAAATAATTAATGTTGAATATAATTAATATTAACCTTATAAAATTAGTTTATGGATTTAAATTTCACAAGTTTAGAAAAAAAAGCGATTGCTAAAGTTCTTATTGACATAGCTATTGCCGACAACAAAGCAGATTCATACGAAAGCGCTTATTTTGTCCAAATACAGGAAGTTCTCAATATTTCAGTTGCTGAAATTGAAGAAACCGAATACATGAGCGTAGCAGGTTGCCTGAAGATAATAAAAAACTTCACTCCTGATAAAAAAGCTGCAATGGTATTTATGATGAGGGAAATGATCAAAGTTGACGGCGATATCAGTGATGAGGAATTTAGTATTTTTCAAACGGTTTGCGAGTTTGCAGAAATCGGACCCGATGTAGAATAATAGCCTTACTAAACAAGTTATTTAATTAAAAACGGGTGAGTATAATATATATTCATCCGTTTTTAATTTCAAAACAAAAAATCCACTCCAAAAAACACTCCAAATTCTCTATCTCGTTTATCTACAGGAAATCCTATTTCCCCAGACAACACAGTTGTTTTGTTAAGAATTATCTTCCCTCCTATTCCATACGAAGAATGAATGGCATCATTATTAGTATTATAAATAATATCGGATCTTCCGTTCTCCAAAGCATTAAACATTTGTTCTTTATGATACGGACTAACCGCAAGTCCCATATCAAAGAAAAGATTTACGCACAAATCAACATCCCAAATCCAAAGCCTGAAACTGAAAGGTGTATATCTGAACTCAAAATTCGAATAGAAAACGCTATTTCCGACAATCCTCACCAAATCGATTCCTCTGACAGTATAAGCCCCTCCGACACCTTCCACATTTGATCGTGATTGGTTGAAAGAATGCATTCGCGGTAAAAGATAAAACGGACAATCTCCTGCAATAACGCCCTGATAAACCAACCGATATGCAAATTGCAATTTTCTTTTCCAAAGATTAATAAAATGAGAATGCTGAGCCGTAAAAATCAGATGTGATAAATTTCTTTTATCGAAAAAATCCGGCGAATACATTATTGATGCAAACGAATACATACCTTTCGACGGTACCTTCTTTACATCACGCGAATCGTAAATAAGTCCGAGCTTGAAATACATATTATTACCGCCATTAATCTGGTTTTCATCAATAATGCCTTCGGAAACATAATCGGCAAAAAGAGATTCACCTTCTTTAGGTTTAATATCGAAGGAAAACATTTCAATCCCCGCCGCTATTTTTAAATCTTTATATACCGGTTTATACAATTCCAAAAATCCGGCAAAATGATTTCGTGAAAAAGTATAATATGACGATTCATTTCCAAGAACCGACATAAACCCGTTGAATCCTCTGAATTGATAATTTTTCTCAACAAAATACCCTGCATCGGCAACAAACTCAAAATATTTCAAAAATTTTCCCGAATAAAAAAATACTCTGCCGCTTCCTGCATTTGAAGTCACATATTCTCCTTGCACCAGAATCAGATTATACAAATTCGGGTAAATCTTCCCATCACCATAGTTATACATCTGCATATTTAGTCCGAACGTCAGTCCTACACCGGAGGTATAAGAAAACATCGGAATCGGTAAAAACGACCATCCTGTTTTGATATTTTCATTAACAGAATCATTCTTTTGAACATTGTTCGGAAAAATGTTATTGCTTAATAAACATGAGAAAAGTAATATCAATAAGTAAATTTTATTCTTCATTAAGGGTAAGTTAATTCGCCGACAAAAATAGCTTTTTTAGTTGAAATCTGAGTGTTGTAAGTTGAAAGTTATTTTTTATTACTAAAATTTAACATACAACTTAAAGAAATAAAGATTAATTTTTATTATTTGACGATTCTGTTTTTAAAACTTTCAACTAATTTCTCTACCTTCGCAACATGAATTCCATAGGAAAAATATTATCTCTATACGAACTTACAAGTTTTATTCAGGCTGAAATAAATAATGCCTTTTATGTTCCGATTTGGGTTAAGGCGGAACTCGTTAAATTAAATTATTACCAGCAATCTGGACATTGTTTTCCCGATCTTGTTGAAAAAGACGAAGGAAAAATTAAGGCACAAATCAGAGCTACAATATGGAATCACGCTTATGTAATGATTGCTTCTAAGTTTAAGAAAATTACAGGCTCAACAATCACTCCCGGAATGCAGCTACTTTTTCAAGTACAAGTTTCCTTTTCTCCATTATACGGAATGTCTTTAAATATTCTTGATATTGATCCGACTTTCACTTTGGGCGCTTTGGCTTATGAGAAACAACTGAGTATTGACAAGCTCACAAAGGCAAGTGTAATCAATCTAAACAAAGAAAAGCCGATACCGCTTTTGTTGCAAAATTTGGCAATCATTTCTGTAGAAAGCAGCAAAGGTTATAATGATTTTATTCAAACTATTAATGAATATAAAGATTTCTACACAATAAAACACAAGATATTTCCTGCGGTTTTACAAGGAGATGCGGCAATTACTTCTCAAATTTCAGCTTTAAATGAAATTAAGAAATCTTATAAAAGATTTGATGCCGTGCTGATTCTCAGAGGTGGTGGCGCTGATGTGGGAATGAACTGTTATGATAATTTTGAACTCGCATATAATGTAGCTACTTTTCCAATTCCTGTTATCACGGGAATCGGGCATTCTACCGACAATACAATTGTTGATATGGTTGCCGCCGCCAATATGAAAACCCCGACGGAAGCGGCAAATTTTATTATTTCTAAATTTGTAACTTTCGAACAAAATTTAAACAAAGTTAAAAATAGAATCATTGAAAGATGTAAGGATTTAATAGCAGAAGAAATGTATTATCTCGACAAACTATCAACCAATATTGTAAATCAAAGCGAAGATTTGTTAGAAGACTGCTTTGGCGAATTAAATATTATGTATAAAAATATTGCTAATAATATTACGACAATATTGATAAAAGAGGATAATAGTATCTTAACCAATATTAATTCAATAAAACTCAACTCAAAAATATTGATTAATAGTCAAAACCACAATCTTAAACTTTTTGAATCAAAACAAAATTTATTAAATCCCGAAAACGTTTTAAAAAGAGGTTTCAGTATTACTTATTACGATGGAAAAACGGTTAAAAATGCAAATGAAGTTCCTGAAAATGCGGAGATTGAAACAATTCTATTTAATGGAAAAATAAATAGTGTAACTAAACATATTAGTAAGAATGAGCAAAACAACTAAAAAAATATCTTATAAAGAAGCATACGACGAATTGCTATCAATAAATGAAGATTTGGAAAATAATGAGATAGGTATAGACGATTTGACTAAAAAATTGAAACGTGCCGGAGAATTAATAAAAATTTGTCGAAATCAAATTAAACTTACTGAGGAAGAAACCAAAAATATATTGGAACAATTTGACTAATAGTAATTAAAAATATTTCTTACCAAATTAGGTTAATAAAAATTTAATTATGGAAAAAATAATCACACTAAATAATGTTTACAAAAGTTACGGTGAACTTAAAGTTCTTAGAGGAATTGATTTGGATATTCATAAATCCGAAATCATTTCTTTAACCGGTCCTTCGGGCGCAGGAAAATCAACCTTAATGCATATCATCGGTACTCTTGATAAACCTGATTCCGGAAATGTAAAATTTCATAATATTGATGTTCTTAAACTTAGCGATAAAAAATTATCTGAGTTTAGAAATAAAAATATCGGATTTATTTTTCAATTCCATCATTTGCTGCAGGAATTTACTGCTCTGGAAAACATTTGCATTCCGGCATATATCGCTGGAAAGCAAAAGAAAGAAACGGAACTGAAAGCTTTAGAACTTCTTGAAATACTTTCACTTAAAGATCGTGCAGAACACAAGCCTTCAGAATTGTCGGGTGGTGAGCAACAAAGAGTTGCCGTTGCTCGTTCATTAATTAATAATCCGGAAATTATCCTTGCCGACGAACCATCGGGAAACCTTGATTCGGAAAATGCTTTCGAGTTACACAAATTGTTCTTTGAACTTAGAAAATCACTCGGAATAACTTGCGTTATAGTTACTCATAACGACGAGTTTGCAAAAATGGCTGATAGACAACTTAAGATGATTGACGGATGTTTTGTTGAAGTTAATAACTAAATTATTTGATTTTGATTAAGAAATTATTTTTTACAATAGCACTTATTTGCTTTTTTACCGCAAATGTATTCGGACAATCTTCATTAAATGATGCAAGCAAAGCCGACGCACTTTACAAGGAAGGAAAATTCGCTCAAGCGTTATACATTTATAATAATATTGCGGCCGAAGGAAGCAGTTCTTATGATAAGCGTATTAATGAACTGAATAATAAACTTAAAGATGAAAGTATTGCAAGCGAACAGTTTCAGGCATGTATTATAGACGGTAACGCGGCTCTCAAAAACAAGGAATATGAAACTGCTTACATCTGTTTTAAGGCTTCATTAATTATTAATCCGGATGCTAATTTCCCGAAAACAAAATTAAAAGACCTTGCGCAATACATTCAAGATCCGAATATTGAAAAAGAATTTCAGCGATTAAAAAAGATCGGGGATGATTATTTTAATGAAAGAGAATTTGAACTTGCCGATAAAATGTATAACGAGGCTTTGGTTTTAAAACCAGGTGATAAGTCTATTTTGGATAAAAAATTGGAAATTGAAAGTGTTATCTTAAAACAAGGCGAAACAAAAAGACAATACGACGATTATATTTTTAAAGCTGATAGATTTTTCCAAAACGGTGACTTCGGAAATGCGGAGGAGCATTACAGAGAAGCTTTAAAATTATTTCCGAAGGAATTATACCCGAAAGGAAAACTAAATGAAATTCAATCAATATCTGCTGATAATGCAAAGAGAGAAGAAAATTATGCAAAAGCTATTGAAAACGGCGACACTGCTTTTGAACAGGAAAGGTATTTAGAAGCTCAAGAATATTATACTAATGCTTTAGCTTTAAAACCGGCCGAACAATACCCAAATACAAGATTGTTGGCAATAAACGAGATATTAGCAAAAATTAATGCAAAAGATGATGAAATAGCATTGATACGTGAAAATATCAAATCAAATATTGCAGCAGAACAATACAATATTGCTTTATCACATATCCAAAACGGATTAAGAATAATTCCAACCGATTCTGAGTTTATAAAACAACGAGCTTATGTTGATTCGGTTTTAACAAAACGCAGTATCGACAATTCCAACTATGATAATTATGTAAATCTTGCCGATGATTTTTTCAAAGACAAAAACTATGCAGAAGCAAAAAGATATTACAGTCGTGCAAATGATATAAAATATAGCAGTACAATCGCAAATAAGATTTCCGCATCGGACTCACTAATGAATCTTGCCATCGCAGAACCTGTCGAAACCATAAAAGAAAACACAGAACAGATAAGCGAAAAATCAAAAATATCTGCAGAAAATAAGCAGAAATACAAAGATGCCGTAAATCGTGGCGACAATAAGTTAAAAAGAAAAGATTATGAAGGGGCAAAAGTCGAATATTTAGACGCGCTTAAATTTATTCCTGAAGATCCGTATCCGGTAAGTAAAATCACTGAAATAGATACAATTATCAATAGAACTTTACGTGCTCAGGCAGAAGCTTATGAAAAAGATGCAAGTGCATTTAAAGCATATCAAACTGAAGTTGCGGCAACAATAAATCGTCCGCCAGATTTTAACAAAATGGTTTCCGAAGCAAAGAATTTTTATTACAGAAAGAATTACGATAAAGCATTGAATGGTTTTAACAAAGCTTTAGAAGCTGATCCGCATGATAAAGAATGTGTTGCATATAAAGACAGTATTAATTGGCTTTTCAACAACAATATTGCACGGACATTAACAACATCGTTTTCAGATGCTCTTGAAAACGGTCAGAAAAAGAGATACAATTTCAATAAATTAAATCCTACCGAAGCAAAAAATTGTTATTTAGCAATTATCATTTCTACAGTCGAACAAAACTCGCCGAAAGTTTACCTTAACTATTTCCAAGGCGGAACCAAGAAAGGTGGTTTCGTAATCAAAGATATACAAGAAAATAAAAGTAACAGAGAGATTTACATAAGACTAAGCGATATTGTTGCCTGGCAGAGAGAGGATATTGACGCTATAGAGTTAATGTCTGAAGGAGGAAGCGCAGTTTTAAATAAAATGTATATTATTGCTTTGCCGTAGGCAATAGAAAATGAAAGTTTATATATAAGATTCGGTTTATTAAGATTCGTTAATGCTTTTGTTTGAAAAAATAGAAGTATGATTAATATTAAAACTATTAAATAACAACGGGGGTTAATCTTCCATTGAGAAGAGAGTTTCAACAAATTCATTTCTATCAAAAATCTGAATATCGCTAATCTTTTCCCCTACTCCAATATATTTTACCGGTATATTAAATTGATGAGAAATTCCAAGTACCACTCCGCCTTTTGCCGTACCATCCAATTTTGTTACCGCCAGAGCATTAACGTCTGTAGCTTGGGTAAATTGTTTGGTTTGTTCAATAGCATTTTGGCCGGTTGAAGCATCAATAACGAGAAGAATTTCTTGCGGAGCATCGGGAATTATTTTTTGCATAACCTTCTTGATTTTTGTAAGTTCGTTCATCAAATTAATTTTATTATGCAATCTCCCAGCCGTATCAATAATAACAATATCAATATTATTTGCCTTTGCGGAAGCAACCGTATCATAAGCAACAGAAGCCGGATCCGCTCCCATTCCCTGAGTAACTATAGGTACACCGGCACGATTAGCCCAAATTTTAAGTTGATCCACTGCTGCAGCACGAAAAGTATCGGCAGCACCGAGCATAACGGAATAACCGGCTTTCTTAAACATATTTGCAAGCTTGCCAATTGTTGTTGTTTTACCAACGCCATTTACCCCTACAACCATTATTACGTAAGTGTTGCCGCTTCCGGGTTTATGAATCCCGTCATTAAGAACTAAATTATTTTCGGCTAATAATGAAACTATTTCTTCTTTCAGAATATCATTTAGTTCCGATGTATTAATAAATTTATCTTTGGCAACTCTTTTTTCAATTCTGTCAATTATCGTCAACGTTGTATCAACTCCAACATCAGAAGAAATCAAAGCTTCTTCAAGATTATCCAAAACTTCTTCATCAACTTTAGATTTGCCGACTATGGCTCGTCCGAGTTTTGAGAAAACATTTTCTTTGGTTTTTTTCAAACCTTCATTAAGCTCCTGCTTTTCTTGCTCTTTATCTTTCTTAGAAAAAAACGAAAAAATCCCCATATCTAAACTATTCTATTTCAATAAATTTATAATCATCACCAATAATAAATATTCTATTATTTCCGCTACTATGATGCAAAGTTATACTATCCGGCACATTTGTATTGGAAATAGTTTGCATTTGATAAACATAATCAGTCATAATATAATCATACAAATATTCGGCATATCTTTTAGCAACATGATCCAGAAAATATTCAATATGTTCGAATTTCATTTCAATATTATCTTCATAATAATAAATATCCCCTTCATAATATCCGGTTTCAAACCAACCTAAGTGATAATCTGTAATTCTGTTTGTTGCGAAAAGAAGCTTGGTGTTATTATTTTTGATATAATCTATCCAAATATTAATAGCAAAAGCATTGATATAAGTTTCATTATGATATAATTTACCGAAATATTCTTTTTCATCACGGACCATATCATAATATTCATCGAATTCGACCTGAGCAATATCAATAATCAATTTATTTTCATTTTTATTAAACTCTTCCTCAAACTCCTGAGTATAAACATTAAGTCCGGTTTTGGTAAAATATACCAAAAATTTATTTATAAATAATTCATATACATTACTATTATCCAATTGACTTAAAAAGTCACTATTTTCCTTCAGAACAATTTCTTTTTCACTTACTGAAAGTGTATCAAATCCCTTAATTTCAAGCGGTTTATGATTAGTATAAACAATATTATTACCCGGTGAAACAAACATTACGGCAAGATTGTCGCCATTTGTTTTAACGAAATGTTTAGCATCTTTAAAATAAGCCGGAGCACAAGAAGTTAAAGAGATAAAGCTAAATACTGCTAAATATATTATCTTTTTCATTTTAAATTGATTTTAATTTTAAACTTCCGATTTTTTAATCAATGTTTCTGCAAACGATTTACCGAATTCTATGCATTCATCTTTTCTATTATTTATCAAAGAAAATTTAAAGAATACTCCTTCGCCGAAATAATCAAGTTTTAAATTTTTTAAATTGGCGGCAATGATATTTCTGCTTTCACCACTCCAACCGAAAGATCCGAAGCCGGAGCAAAGTTTTCCTCTATCGCGAATAGGATTTATAACCGCAAACAGTTTATAAATCGGAAGAAGAATATTCTGATTTATCGTTGGAGAACCGACTAATACCGCAGTTGCGCGTGTTATTTTAGAATCGATTTCCCCGATTGGAACTTGCTCTATATCTAAAGTTTCAACTTCGAAATCGTCTTTTGATTTTATTCCTT
Source organism: Bacteroidales bacterium (assembly GCA_031276035.1). Taxonomy (NCBI): domain Bacteria; kingdom Pseudomonadati; phylum Bacteroidota; class Bacteroidia; order Bacteroidales; species Bacteroidales bacterium. Next base: position 130,520 of record JAISNV010000019.1, read on the forward strand.
CAGCAATATACTCTGCAATTTCAGCCGTGTTTCCGTAAGCAGATACGTAAGGAATAAAAATATATTTTTTGTCTGGAGTACTAATATATTTTGCCGCCAACATTTCCGACAAAAGCATTGTTTCTTTGATGTTTTTTCTAATAATCGGACCATGTCCGGTCGCTATATACTTAATATCCAAATTACGTATCTTATCAATAGCTTTTATGTAAAACTTACTGAATGGTTTTAAGATTACATCAAAATAATATTTGAAAGCCTTACTATAATCATTATCTTCAGAAAGATCTCCGTCAATTTCATCATTAAATATTTTTTCACTGCAATAATGCGCACCGAAAGAATCACAAGAAAATAAAATTTTATCTTCTACAAGATAAGAATATATAGTATCGGGCCAATGCAGATTTACGGCATCAAAAAATTTGATTGTTTTATTGCCGAGATCTAATGTATCACCGTCTTTTACAGTTACGGATTCAAATTTAATATCAAACTGATCTTTTAAATTTCTTAATGCTACAGCACTTGCAACAACTTTTGCATTAGGCGCAATGGCAAGCAAATTAGCAAGATTTCCGCTATGATCCGGTTCCGTATGATCTAAAATTATATATTCGATTTCTTTAGGATCAACAACCGATAAAATTTTCTCTTTGTATTTATCCCAAAATTTTAGTTTTGAAGTTTCGACTATAGTTTTTTTATCGGCATTAATAAAATAAGAATTATAAGTAGTCCCAAACTCTGTAGTCATAACAACATCAAAGGTAACTATATCATAATCACGTATTCCAATCCAAGAAACATCATCTGTAATTTTTATAACTTCGTCCATAAAACTTATTTATTTAATTGACAAAGGTAAGAATATTTTTCAAAGAATATATTTATTTTTTCTTCATCTTCGAGAGACGAATTAATCCAGTGTATATCAAAGCCTTGCCTTTCCATTCGTTTAAACCATGTCATCTGGCGTTTGGAGAATTGGTGTATAGCGGTATTTAACTTTTCGAACATTGAATAATAAGATATTTCGCCGAGAAGATACATAGTTATGAACTTATATTCCAGTCCGAACCATTTTAGTTTCTCCGAATCAATTCCTGAATCAAGCAATTGTTCAACCTCATCAATTAGATTTTCTTCATTTAATCTCGTTTTTAATCTTTGAGTTATTCTATTTCTTACGACATCACGCTCATCTTTCAATCCTACAATAATTTCCGGAATGATAAGTCGGTATTCATCATCATTTTCATACAACGCTTGATGTTCTTCAATTTCAATTGCTCTGATAAGTCGTTCGCGATTTCCTGTATCGGTATGATTATGAAGTTTCTTCATATTGCTAAGTTTCTCAACAAGTTCACCGTCCGACATAGCCTCAAGCTTTTCGCGAAGTTTTTTATTAATCGGAACAGCTGTCAATTTGTAATTTGAAAGAACAGATTGAAGATACATTCCGGAACCACCACAAAGAATAACTTTTTTATTTTTATTTGTTATATCCTCGTAAGCTTTATAAAAATCTCTTTTAAATTCGAAAACATTATATTCATAATCAGGATCAACTATATCAATAAGATAATATGGAATATTTTTACCGTTTACAGTATAATCATCCAAATCTTTACCGGTTCCAATATTCATTTTTCTGTAAACCTGACGAGAATCGGCACTAATTATTTCACCGTCGAGTTTATCAGCAATCAAAGTAGCAAAACGAGTTTTTCCGATAGCTGTAGGACCAAGTACTACAATCATAATAGCAAATTTGATGCAAAGATACTAATCAATTTAGATATTGACAATGAATGGTTGAAGGTGAAATAATAAATAACAGTTAAAATTTTCTCTAGACTTAGAAAGTGATATTTTATTTCGAATTTTCTTAAACTTAGAAAGTAGAAAGATAATTATTAAATACGACATAAATAACTATTAATTAATAGATTCAAATAATTACTAACCGACAATTATTAATTGTCAATTATTTCGTATTTTTGCAAATTAATTTAACCTTTCAAGTTATGGCAATTTATTATGATGAACCTTCCCATACTTTTAGCGAATATTTGTTAGTTCCCGGTTATTCTTCTGTAGATTGTATTCCATCAAATGCATCGCTAAAAACTCCTGTTACAAAATTCCGCAAGGGAGAAACTCCGGAATTGACTATGAATATTCCACTTGTTTCGGCAATAATGCAATCGGTTTCCGACGATCGAATGGCAATTGCGCTTGCAAAAGAAGGCGGAATATCTTTTATTTTCGGTTCTCAGAGTCCGGAATCACAAGCAGAAATGGTTAGAAAAGTAAAGAACTATAAAGCCGGATTTGTTATCAGTGATTCTAACATAATGCCCGAACAAAGTTTGAAAGATGTTATAGCATTAAAAGAAAAAACCGGCCATTCAACTGTTGCCGTTACACAAAATGGCAGTCCGAACGGTAAATTGATCGGCATTGTGACCAGTCGCGATTATCGTACTGAGCGCATGGATTTAAATACAAAAGTTAAAGATTTCATGACTCCGTTCGACAAACTTGTTTGCGCCCCTGAAGGCACTACACTTTCCGACGCAAATGATATTATTTGGGATAAAAAATTGAATTCTTTACCAATTGTTGACAAAGGGAATAACCTTGTTGCATTTGTATTTAGAAAAGATTATGACGCTCACCACAAACATCCTTTGGAATTATTAGATGCATCGAAGAGGTTTATTGTAGGCGCCGGTATAAACACTCGCGATTATGAAAATCGGGTTCCTGCTTTAGTTGATGCAGGTGTTGATATTTTGTGTATAGATTCATCAGAAGGATTTACTGAATGGCAGAAAGTTACAATTGAATTTATTCGAAAGAGATATGGCGACAGTGTTAAAATTGGTGCCGGAAATGTTGTTGACAGAGACGGGTTCAGATTTCTTGCTGATGCAGGTGCGGATTTTATAAAAGTCGGTATCGGAGGCGGATCAATTTGCATAACACGTGAAACAAAGGGAATTGGTCGCGGACAAGCTACTGCTGTAATCGAAGTTGCAAAAGCCAGAGACGAATATTTCGAAGAAACCGGAATTTATGTTCCAATTTGTTCCGATGGCGGCATTGTTCACGATTATCATATCACACTAGCACTTGCGATGGGTGCCGATTTCTGTATGCTCGGAAGATATTTCTCAAGATTCGACGAAAGTCCGACCAGCAAGATCTTGATTAACGGTAGCTATATGAAAGAATATTGGGGTGAAGGTTCGGCAAGAGCAAGAAATTGGCAGAGATACGACATGGGCGGAGCCGGAAAGCTTTCCTTTGAAGAGGGTGTAGATTCTTACGTTCCGTATGCAGGAAGTTTGCACGACAATCTAAATATTACCTTAAGTAAAATACGTTCAACAATGTGTAATTGCGGAACATTAAGTATCCCTGAACTTCAGAAAAAAGCCAAATTAACATTGATTTCATCTGTAAGTATTGTTGAAGGCGGCGCGCATGATGTTGTGCTTAAGGATAATAGTACGCCCGGAAAATAAAAGGTAATATTATTTATCATTCTTTTTCCGCCCATATTATTGCTTCAAATCCCCAGTATGCCCACGTTCCGATTTGAGTTTTTCTTTCTTTTATTGATTTTTCCTCGAACAATCCTCCTATCAAGTATAAAAAGAATGGCTTATAAGATTTGCTGCAAAAGTTTATTTTCATATTATTATGTTTCAATATCGTTAACACTTTCTCAAAATTTGGAGGTAGATCTTTGTGCGTTGGATCGTCATAATAACTTAAACACCACTCCGTGGTCCCGGGAATTCAATACTTTTTTCTGTAGGTAAGGATAAGTAAATATGTCCTCCGCTTTTCAATATCTTTGTTATTGCTACCAAAGTATCTTCTCTTTCGTCACAGTGCTCTAAGTTGTGGGCTGAAATTACAATATCAAATTGCTCCGGAAGATTTGCTATCGTTTCCGCAAATTTTGCAGACTCAACAACAATATAATTATCAGCCAAATTTGGTTTAGTTAATCTATAATCTTTTACATCAATTCCGGTATAAATTATATCCGGATATTTTGATTTAATTTTATATGAACTATTATTTCCGCATCCTACATCTAATAATTTTCTCTTATGAAATTTTTTTAAATTTTTTGCGATGATGTCTCGGTTCGATTATTTTTTCAATTATTTGCTTTAACATTTGATATACAAAAATTAACTCAAATATAATTATAAAAAATGTTACAACAAAATTCTACGAAATTTGTCTATTATAGCATCTTCCGAGTATTTCTCAAGAAAAATTTGTCGCGAATATTGATTGAATTGAGGGATGGGATTTTTGCTGAAATAGTTTATTCTATCTATAAATTCTTCGGCAGTATTACATAATCCTCCTACTTTATCATAATCCAGCTCATAACCTTCAAAGGCTTCATTTGTAGCAATAATATTTTTACCGTACATAAGTGATTCACAGGTTTTAACCTTCATGCCACTACCTTTAAAAATCGGTAAAATCATAAAATCACTACTATTAAAAAAAGGTGTAAGATCAGGCACATCACTATAAACCTCTATTTCTTCAGGCAAATTATTTTCTTCTTTTAATTTAGACATTCCCTTACCTGCGATAATCATTTTAATATTTACATACGGATAAACATTTTTTATAAACCACAATACTCCTTCATTATTTGGAGGAAAGTATGCACCTAAAAATAAACAGATTGGTTCTACACAAGTTAAATTATCATTTTTGTATGAAATATATTTATCTTTCAAAGCAACAGGTATCAGTTCGTCGGCACTTCTATGATATCTTTTTTCTATTTCAAAATTATCACGTGAGTTTAATACAATTATTTTATCTGAATATTTACAAGAAAAGAAATCATTTTTGTCTGCGCATCTTACTATAAAATAACGCCAAGGTTTCCACCATTGAACTCTAGCCCTAAAATATAATTTTTCAACATTATGAAAGAATGTAATTATTTTTCCTTTGTACCCTGATTCTACTAATCTTTTTGCAATAATACCAAAAACACTTCTATCAATAAAAACATAATCGTAATTAAAAGCTATATCGACAATATAATTCATCTTCTTTGAAGTCAATCCAAGAAAATAGTTTTGAAACATCAAGAAAAATCCATTGAAGTAATCGCTGTTACTACTTTCTTTATCGTTAATACAATATGTAGTAACATTTTCGGCACCCAATATTCTGCATAAAATATTATAGTTTTTTTGTGTTCCCTGAGCTCCGCCTTCCAGTATTCCGGATGGTTTATTATATCTTATAAATAAAAGTTTGGACATAAAACAATTAACTTATTATTTTTTATATGTTAGCTTTTTTAATATAAACAGAAATTATTTGATGATATTAAAAATTTGATTATAAAATATTCAGAAATTCTCTCTATATAATCTATCATTAATAAATTTAACTCTGAGATTTTCTTCCGAAATATGATCATAAAAAAGCCAATTTTTCTTTGGAATCATAAACGACTTACCATAGACACTTATTAACCATTGTTCGATATTTTCAGGAGCATAAAAATCATATCCTAAAAAATTTATTTTTGAAAATCCTTTATTCTCTGAAAAACAAACTCCTGCAGGAAAGCCGTTAGTCGCATTTGCTTGTTCATATGGTAATTCTTCATGAGCCGAACCAAAGTAACAATACAAATCATCTCCCTCATTGTAATATTTAAAAAAATCTATCTGAACTCCTTTATACATATAGACATCAATAATAATTTCATTTGAGTTTTTAAAATGAAATTGCCTAAGGTGTTTAAAACCATAGTCCTTTAGTAAATCTGTAAGATTTGAAGGATAATTTTCAGCTAATATTCCCAAATCCAAATCTTTATCCGACGATATAAAATTCTTATCTCTATATGCACCAAGTAAAGTTCCGAAAGCAAAAAAACAAAAAGAATCCGCACTTTTTAGAGCCTTATCAGCCTGAATTAATGCTTCTAATCCATGCTTTTTCATTTTTCGCCCTAATTTTTTATGTATAAATTTTGTTCCGATATTTACAGCATCTTTATATAAACCTAATTTTAAAGCAATCGAAACTAATAATTTTCTAATCATATTTTTACTTTTCTTTCCTCGTTTTACTATAAATAGGGTAAGCGATACAGAAAGCTATTACTACAAACATTATTCCGATAAATAGGAATGAAATTCTTTCACCCTTATATATAGCATCGGGCCTAAATTCGAATCTAATATTATGCTCACCGGCAGGAACATTTAAGGCCCTTAATAAATAATTAACTCTGAAATGTTCAACAGGTTTATCATTTATATATACTTTCCAATCATTTGGATAATAAATCTCCGAAAAAACAGCCGTTTTATCAACGGAAGTGCTTACAATATATTCCAACTTATTAGGAGCATAGCTGGTTAATTTTATAAATGCATTATCATCTTTAGATGTTATTTTATTAGCAGCAAATTCTTCAAACTTTTTGTCAGTAACTGCAGTAGTTTGCATATTAATATAATTTAATGCTTCGCTTTCTTCATTAGGGTTATTTACGACAAGTAAAGTATCAACAAACCAAGCATTTCCAAATGCATCAACATTATATTGCGGTATTGTTTGACCATTGGGATTATTAGCAACAATATACTTAGTATTAAGCATATTAAGAACATTAAAATTATTTTTAGTAATATGCTCGTCAATCAAATCTTGATAACGGCGTAATTTCGCACCATGATAACCACCTATAGACTTTAGATAATAAGATGTTCTTGCATCATTAAAAGTATTTGTTGTGAGGTTTAGAACTCTAAAATGTATATCTGGATCCTTCAAAATTTGTTCCTCATAAGGCAATTTAGCAAAAAAACTATCATTCTGTTTTTTTGTAATAAAGTACTCATCTCCAAAATAACGTTTATTCACCGGCCACATATCAAAAACTATTAAAAGGCCGAGTGCCGCAACAAAAAGTCCGAATTTTGCTTTTCCTTTAACAAATAGCCAAACTAATAATGCCGCAAAAACAATGAAAGCGAAGGATCTGAAAGCATCTGCTCTGAACATTGCAATTCTATCGGCGACAATTGCATCTCCAAACCACTGAGGCATCTGAGCAAAAATCCTTATATCATTCGGAGATGTAAAATTATATAATGCTTTACCGAAAAGAGCAAAAATCAAACATAATCCTGCTGTAATTCCTGCCGAATAATAAATACTTTTTATTGTTTTCTCGCTTGAAACTTGTTTGTCCATAATAGCTTTAATTGCTAAGAAACCAAGTAAAGGCATAGCAATTTCAGCAACTACCAAAATAGATGAAACGGCTCTGAACTTATCATACATCGGAAAGAAATTAAAAAACAGCTTGGTAAGCCCCATGAAATTATGCCCCCACGATAACAATATTGAAAATACCGTAGCGCCAAGCAATGCCCATTTATAGGGACCTTTTACAATAAATATTCCGAGTACAAATAGAAAACATATAATTGCCCCAATATATACCGGCCCCGATGTAAATGGTTGACTGCCCCAATACATTGGTAATGATGATAAATAACTTTTCGCTGTTTGTGGCGGAATACGATTTTTTATCAACTCTTGATATAAATTGGATTTTTCTCCAAGATTATAATGTGATGAACCTCCCTTGAAATTCGGTATTAACAAGGTCATTGTTTCATCTATTCCGTAACTCCACTGTGTTGCATATTCAAGACTTAAACCCGATACGTTTTTCTCAAGTTCAGGATTTTCCGAACTTGTTAATTCAGAATGCCCGCCTCTCATCGTTTCTTTTAAATACTGAGTGTTAGCTTTAGTAACGCCATACCTTGTCCCAACTCCCAATCCTACTGCTATAACGAATAATAGCAATGCTATTCCAAGATCTTTAAATCTTTTTTCTTTAACATGAATATATATTTCCGCAATGCCGAATAATCCTAACATCAAAAAAATATAATATGACATTTGCGGATGTCTCATTATTCCTATTGCAGAATATAAGATTACCAAAGGTATTCCCCACCAATATTTTTTTCTGAAAATGAGAAAAAATCCGCCAATAACCGGAGCTATAAAACCTAAAGTTTCGGCTTTACTTCCATGACCTGCCGCTATGATGATAAAAAAGTACGAAGAAAAAGCTATGGCAATTGCACCTATTATTGACATCCACTTATTGACTCCAAAAGCTCTAAGCATTATAAAGAAACCAATAAAATACCCCATAATAAGACCAAGAGCCGAAGGAAAAAATAAATGCAAGAAATCAGATATCTTAAGCAATAGCATATTTGCCGGTGTTCTCATTGTAATCTGATACGTAGGCATTCCTGAAAACAAAGAATTTGTCCAATATGTAGCTTCACCGGTTCGTTCCTTAAAATCAAGAGCTTCATGAGCAGAACCTTCCCAATTCTTAATATCCGTCTGGTTGATAACTTTACCTTCAAGCATTGGCTTACAGTAAATTATCGCCAACAATATAAATATCACCAAACCTGCTATATAAGGCAAAAGTTCTTTGAATAGATTTTTCTTCATAATCACATCTTTTTTAACATGCAAAAATAAGTATTTTTTTGATTGTCTGTCGAAATTAATGACTTATCTTTGCGTTTTTATTTTAAATATATAAATTGTTTATGCAAAAAACCAAAAACATTTTTCTTACCGGAGCTACAGGTACTATGGGCTTCGAAGGACTCAAGCGTTTATTAAATGACACCAATTACAAAATAACCCTTTTAGTTAAAAAGGATAAAAAGAATGTTAAGAAATTAAAACCGTTCAAAAACAATGATAGAGTTCGTATTATTTGGGGCGATCTACGGGAGTATGAGAAAGTTTTAGAATGTGTTACCGGTGCCGATTATGTTCTTCATGTAGGAGGAATGGTTTCTCCCAGAGCAGATAAATATCCGGAAGAAACAATGGATGTTAATATTAACTCTATTGAAAATATTGTCGAAGCAATTAAGAATCAACCCGATCCTGATAAAATAAAATTAGTTTATATCGGTTCCGTTGCACAAATAGGTCACAGAGATGCTCCAAACCATTTCGGGTCTCCTAAAGATGTAATGAATCCGGCACAATTCGATCATTATGCAGTATCTAAAATAATGGCGGAAAGAGTTGTTGCAGAATCGGGATTGAAATATTGGGTAAGCTTAAGACAATCGGGAATTTTATATCCCGACCTTGTAAAGAAAGGCATAAATCCTATTACCTTTCACGTTCCTTTAGAAGGTGTTCTTGAATGGGCTACTGTTGAAGATTCGGGTAATTTGCTTGTTAAAATTTGTGACGATAACGTTCCTGATGAATTTTGGAAAAATTTTTATGACATAAGCAGCGGAAGAGCTTATCGATTAACTAATTATGAATTTGAATGCGAATTAATGGAAGCTATTCATTGTCCGCCGCCAGAGAAAATTTTTGAAACCAATTGGTTCGCCCTAAGTAATTTTCACGGATGTTGGTATATGGATGCCGACAGATTGGAAGATTATCTGCACTTCAGACTTAATACGCCCCGTGATGAATATTTTAAACATATTCAAAAAAGCGTTCCATGGTATTTTAAACTCGTTAAGATTGTTCCGGCAGGAGTTATCAAATGGTTCATGAAAAGAATCGCACATTCCAAAGGAACCGGTACCATGGACTGGATCAAAAATAATAATGAAGAAAAAATTTCTGCTTACTTCGGTTCAAAAGAAAACTGGGAAAATATTCCGTCTTGGGATAAACTTAATAAAACCCGTCCTACAGAAGTTTGTCCGAATATTAATTACGGCGAATGTTTTTCTAAGCCTCAAAATGAATGGGATATAAACGACATGCGTTTAGCTGCACAGCTAAGAGGCGGAAAATGTTTATCCGAAGATATGATAAAAGGCGATTTAGACACAAAGTTAGTTTGGGAAAACAGTTCTCATGAACAATTTTATGCATCTCCGCGTTATGTTTTATTCGGCGGATATTTTCCTGATCACAGATTGATCGAAGAAGATAAAAAATTCTACCGGGAATAAAATTATTTCAAAAAATGGGAATAGTTGTAAAGCAAAGCATTAAAGGCACTATTATAACTTATATTGGAGTTGCAATAGGTTTTATTACAACTTTTTTCGTTCTTACCAATTTTTTATCAGCCGAAGAAATCGGGCTTACACGCGTACTTGTAGATGCTTCGGTACTCTTTGCCGGGTTGGCACAGTTAGGGACAAGCGCATCAATAATACGATTCTATCCCTACTTCAAAAATAAAGAAGGAAAAGATAACGGTTTTTTCTTTTGGACATTAGTTATCCCTTTTTTAGGATTTTTATTATTCAGTATTATTTTCCTAATTTTAAAAACTCCGGTAAGTAATTATTTCTCAGAAAACTCAGCGCTCTTTGTAGATTACTACTATTTTATATTTCCAATGGCATTTTTCATGCTTTACATGGCTGTTTTCGAAACAAGCTCCAATGTATTGATGAAAATAGTAGTACCGAAGTTCGTTAGAGAAGTACTTGTTCGATTATTAATGCTTGTCGTATATCTGCTTTTTGCTTTTAAGATAATTTCCTTAGACGGATTGGTTATCGGATTATGTGCTGTTTATGCTGTTGCAAGTATCGTAAATATAATATACGTAATATCTTCCGGAAAAATTTCTTTAAAACCTAATTTTAAATATATAACAAAAAGATTACGAAAAGATTACATCTTCTATACGATATTTTTAATTACCGCAGCACTTGGCGGCGCAATCACTCCTTTTATAAATACTTTTTTTATTAGCGGTGAGATGGGATTAACATACACTGGAATTTTTGCGATAGCAACATATATAGCCGCAATTATTGAAATTCCGTACAGATCGCTCGGAGCAATTTCCCAACCGCATATTTCCAACGCAATAAAGGAAAACAATTTCGATGAAGCTAATAAACTATCAAAAAAGGTTTCTTTACACCAGTTTGTTATCGGATTATTTCTATTGTTTATAATTTGGATAAATATTGATCTTATTTTTAAACTTTTACCTGAGGGACAAACTTATGCAATTGCAAAATATGTTGTTCTAATCCTGTGTGTTACACGTTTAACCTACTCTACTTTATATGTCGGAGTTACAATACTAAATTTTTCAAAACATTACTATTATTCTTTAATCTTCACTTTTATCCTTACTGGTGTAGCAATAATTTTAAACAATTACTTAATTCCGATCTGGGGTATCAACGGCGCAGCGCTCGCAAGTTTATTCTCTTACTTTATCTACTTCATTTTACTTTTGAGCTTAATATATTTTAAAACCAAAACATCTCCTTTATCAATCAATCAATTAAAAATATTATTGATAATAATTTTGATGTTTATATTGAATTTTGTGTGGACAAAAACATTAACTCCATTAATACTCAGCATTAATATTTCCGAATTGATTTGCGAAACTATTGACGGGATTTTAAGGACGGGAATAATTTGTTTTATTGGAATATTTCTGACTTACAAATTGAATATTTCGGATGAAATAAATAATATTATTGATAATATTGTAAAATTAGGGAAAAGAAAGTAATGGGTAAAAAAATAAGAATGCGAAAATAAATGAAAAAATTTATTACAATTTTAATTATTGCTGCTACATTAGTCAGTTGCCGAAATAAACCTCAAAACATAGATCTCGAAACTGTTTTTGAGAAAACAAATTATACTGAAACGGCTTCTTATGATGAAGTTATGAATCTTTGTAATCGTTTGTCATCCGCATATAAAGAAATAAATTACACAAGCATCGGGAAAACACTGCAAAACAGAGAAATACCATTACTAATTCTGGATAAAGACGGACTTACAGATCCTAAAATAATCAAAAGAAAAGGCAAATTGATTGTAATGATAAACGCTTGTATTCACCCGGGTGAACCAAACGGAAAAGATGCGGGATTAATGCTTTTACGTGATATTGCAAAAAGAAAATTCGATAATTCGGATGAACTGTTGAATAATATTTCCATCATTTTTATCCCAGTATGCAGTCCCGACGGTTTGGCAAATTTTTCCCCGTACAATCGTATCAATCAAAACGGACCTAAAGAAATGGGTTGGCGTGTAAATTCACAAGGACTTAATTTAAATCGTGATTTTATTAAAGTCGAATCTCCGGAAATCGAAGCTTTTATTAATGTGTTTAATAAATGGGAACCGGATTTCTTTTTTGATGTACATTCGACCAACGGTGCCGATTATCAATATGTACTTACATATATGACAGAAGACAACGGCAACTATGATAAAAATATTAGTAAATGGTTATCAAACATTTGGGAACCTCAAATTACTGAAAAAATGTTTAAAATCAATTACCCCATTTGTCGCTACATAACTTTCAGAAATTGGGGCAATCCAACATCAGGATTATATCTATATCCTTCAACACCTATGTTTTCACAAGCCTATGTAACATCACGCAATTGTCCGGGAGTACTTATAGAATGCCACATGCTAAAACCTTACAAGGAACGTGTTTTCTCTACATATAATTTCATTCTTGAAACAATGAATATTTTAGTTGAGAATAAAGAATCGTTGAAAAATTCAATTTTGTCGGCTAAGAATAATGATCTTAATATTAAAGAATTACCAATAAATTTCAGCGCTTCGCCAACAGATAGTGTTATGATAGATTTTTTAGGATTCGAATTTCATACAGTAAAAAGCGAATTAACCGGTGAAGATTATTTCGTTTACGATAGAAACAAGCCAGCAACTATTTCTATTCCGATGTTTAACAATTGTTTTCCCGAGAAAACAATTAAAGTTCCTGAAAGATATATTATTCCGGTTGAATACACAAATCTTATTCGGCTTTTGGAACTTCACAACTTCGAAATTGAATATCTTAAAAATGATCAGGAAATTGAAATAAGCACTTATAAGTTTAATGATGTGAGATTTAGAAATATGCCGAATGAAGGACATCAAATGTTGGGAGATTTCAAGATTGAAGAGATAAACAGAAAAGTACTATATCACTCCGGCTCAGCAATTGTAAATACATCACAAAACGGAGTCAGATTGTTAATGAGCATGTTGGAACCAGAAATAAATAGCTCTTTATTACGCTGGGGCTATTTCAACACAATTTTTCAACGTACCGAATATTATGAAGTTTATAAAATGGAACCAATGGCTTATCAAATGATTCAAACGGATAAAAAATTAGCAGAAGAGTATGAACTGTTTGTGAAAGAGAAAGAAGGTAAACGTACGCAAAGAGAAATACTTGACTGGTTTTACGAACGCTCACCATATTTTGATAAGAATTACATGATTTATCCCATAGGAAAAATGTAAGGTTTTTTCCTGACAAGTTGTATCAAACTCTCTTTTCTAAGGAGAATATCCTAGTTATCCAACATAAGTTTTGTATTATTTGTAATGAGCTTATTCACAAACTTTTACTAATAAAATTCTATTTCATATTTTTTTACTTCATTAGAAAGAGACGTTACCAAATTCAAAATCAAATACAACTCCCCGAAAAAGTAATTATCCTTTTTCAATAGCATCCACCGGATTAATTGTTGCTGCCCGCCAACTTTGAAACGAAACAGAAGCAAACGAAATCAGTAATACAATAAATCCGGCCAATACAAATATCCATAAGTCAAGTGACACCCGGTAGGCAAACCGCTCCAACCAACGATGCATAATATAATATGCCACAGGTACAGCGATTATAAAAGCCAAAGCAATATAGCGAATAAAATTCATATTGAGCATCCGGATTATTTCACCGACACTTGCTCCGTGTACTTTTCGAATACCGATTTCTTTAGTTCGTCGTCTTATAATAAATGCCATGAAAATAATCAATCCTAAATCGGCAATTAAAAAGCATAACAACGAAAAAATATACACCAATTGTTGAGCATTCATTTCATTGCGATACATATTGCCGAACAGATCTTTCATAAAAATATAATTTGGAGGATAATCGGGATTAACCTCATTCCAAACCTTTTCAAAAACGGCACGCGATTCCATAAAGCGGTCGGGAGCAAGCCGAGCCAAAATACAAAATTGGAACATGCGACGCTGCATCATCAGCAAAGGAATAGTTTCTTCGTATAATCCGGTATAATTAAAATCGTCAGTTACGCCAATAATAACACCCTGTCGAAAATAATCAATCGTACTGTGCTCAATACGCAGCATTTCGCCGATTGCTTCTTCGGGAGAACTAAATCCGAGAACGGCCAAAGCTTTACGATTAATAACATATTCTTCAATATTTTCCGAGTATTTTTGATATTGAAGCCGGTCAATAAACATCTCCATTTCGGTATAATAATCATATTTTGCAGGAGAAAAACCTTGTCCTGCAATTAAGTTGATGTTAAAAAACGGAAGAAAATCCTCTCCTGTAATCAGAATCGGCAATTGCTTCCAATCCGGATCATCTTCCCTTCTTACTTGTGTTACATCGCGTATTGCATCTCCTGGTAATTGAAACGATGTTGTGATAGATTCTATTTCCGTATGTTTCATCATTTCCGTTTTCAGTAAAGCAAAGTTTGTCATCACTTGTTCTGGCTGTTCAGCCATGACGAGAATAGTCCGATCATTTCCCCCGACTTGTGTATCTTTTACCAAATTCATCTGCTTATTAATACCAAAGGCAAGAATTACCACTATCATTACCACGGCATATTGTGCCGTTATCATATATTTAACATTAGAATACGAAAACCTGACAGGTTTCAAATCGTTATCAGTATTCAGAAATAACGTGTAGGAAATACCTTTTAGCGCCGGCATAAGAGATACAAAAACTACTGACAATAAAAATATCAAACATAACATAATTATGTCAATAACAGAAAATTGCACGAAAGTAAATCCGTGTGATAAAACGTAATATGCGACCAGTACACCTATAATAATTGATAATGTACTCATAAGCAATGCCGACAGAGTTTCTTTTTTTATTATCACAGAAGAAGAAGCTCCATGCAAGCGTAATATCTGATAATAACGACGGTTGTATGAAAAAATCAGGCTTGCGTTCAACCATAAATTAAAAAACACTACAATAAGTAAAAGTATATTTGCACCGATAATCAAATAAATATAATGAATGTTGCCGTTAACACTCATTTCTCTGAGATTATGACTATGAAGGTGTATGTCGGTCAGCGGCATCAATAATACTCTGGGCTGTGATTGCAGGTATATACCTTTTTCCGCGGTAAGTTCAGTTATTTTCTGTGCTAATGTATTGATATCCGTTTTATTTTTCAACAACAAGTACGTATAAGTATATAATTCCAAGTTGTCGGGACAATACAGTAAAATATCTGTATGAAAATGTGACGCTTCAGGAAAATCTTCAAAAATTCCTGAAATGAAAAAGGGTTGACTGTGTAATCTACGATTTTCAATCGAAATCTCGGACGATTGAACTTCTTCAAAGTTAAGGTCACCGAATAACTGCCGTGCAAAACTTTCGCTTATCAACACCTGATTTTCTCGTTGCAAAACTTCGTCTTTGTTGTCAAATAACAACGGAATATCAAACACATTTAAAAATTCACGATTTACCATATAGAAATCATTGACTATATGACGATCACCTTGATAAGTCAACACTGCAGTAGTAATATTGTACATTTTTACCGTTCGGTCTATTTCAGGTAATTCCCGCAATACATCATCAATAGCATTTCCATAGATGCGGCCATCAACAGACCCGTTGTCAAATTGCAAAGTCATACGTACGATGAGGTCAGCATTAGTGTGGTGGCGGTCGAAATTCAGTTCGTGTTTAATATATCCTGCCGAAATCAACAAACAAACAAGCATAATAGCTAATCCTGCAATATTTACTATACGCAGAAAAATATTATTTCCAAACTGTCTAAAAACATTCATCTTTAATATCTAAATATTTATTTATTACCTGACTTACTATTTACATAGTCTTTTAAAAATTCAACTTACAAATATAATATTAATTTTATTCCGCTTCAACATCGGTTATATGGCAATTTACTTTCTAAGTTGATTACCGTTTATTGACTGATAATGATGCAAAATCTTGTACTGATATCGATTCTGAACTGTACCATTAATATCAAAAGTAATGCTGCTTGCAAACATTTACGCTATTCATAGATATCTATTAACAGAGGAAAGATAATTTTAAACACATTTAAATTATCAATTCTAAATTGTTTATTAAATAAAAATGTTAATTATGAGAATTTTGTCATTTTATTTATGAATTATTTTATTTCTACGTTTATTATACTAAGGTGTTAAAAATCATTACTTCGTAATAAAATAACTGTACTTAAAAAAAGAAATAGTCAAAAATTTACATACTCCCTACAATTCTAAATTCTTTAGTACTTTTGTAAAATTTTAAACCATGAAGTTTACCGATTATATTTCGTTTAAACCCAGATTATTTACTTCTCTGAAAACTTACAATAAACAGAAGTTTTTCGCCGATTTATTATCCGGTGTTATTGTGGGAATAATTGCTTTACCTATGGCTATTGCATTTGGCATTGCTTCGGGAGTAAGTCCGGAGAAAGGAATAATTACAGCAATTGTTGCAGGTTTTTTAATTTCTTTCTTCGGGGGTTCCGATGTTCAAATAGGCGGACCAACCGGGGCGTTTATTGTAATTGTTTATGGAATAGTGCAGCAATTCGGTGAAACCGGATTAATTATTGCAACAATTATGGCCGGACTTATACTTCTTTTAATGGGATTTTTCAAGCTCGGTTCAGTAATAAAATTTATTCCTTACCCTATTGTTGTCGGCTTTACCAGCGGTATAGCTGTAACAATTTTTTCGACACAAATAAATGATTTTTTCGGATTAAAGATGACGGACATTCCATCTGATTTTATTCATAAATGGGGAGCTTATTTTCAAAACTTTTCGAACACAAACTTTGTGGAATTAGGCGTTGGCATTTTATCATTATTAATAATTATTTTCACGCCAAAACTTATAAAAAAGATTCCGGGATCATTAATCGCAATAATCGTTCTGACTATCATCGTTTTCTTTTTAAACAAATACAATATTTTCGGATTCGAAATTGAAACTATAGGAAACAGGTATGCAATTAATGCGAATTTACCGAGACCTATTACACCGAAAATAGATTTTGCCGCTATACAACAACTCTTACCGGCAGCTTTTTCTATTGCAATACTCGGCGCTATTGAAAGCTTGCTCTCAGCTACTGTTGCAGACGGTGTGCTCGGGACAAAACACGATTCAAACACTGAACTTATCGGACAAGGTATTGCAAATATAATTACTCCCCTCTTCGGTGGGATTCCCGCAACAGGAGCAATTGCCAGAACAATGGCAAATATAAACAACGGCGGCCGCACGCCTGTCGCCGGAATGATTCATGCGGTTATCTTACTTTTAATATTACTCTTTCTGGGAAGTCTCACAAAATATATTCCGATGGCTTGTTTAGCTGCAATATTAATTATTGTTGCATATAATATGAGCGAATGGAGAACATTCAAATCATTATTAAAAAATCCGCTTCACGATGTTATAGTTTTATTGCTAACTTTTTTCTTGACTGTGATTTTCGATTTAACAATAGCAATTCAATTCGGTTTATTGATAGCAGCTGTTTTATTTATGAAACGAGTTTACGATACTTCGAAAATATCCGTAATTACTAATGTTGTTGATATTAATCAAGAAATTGATGTAAAATCCAATGAAGAAAAATTAATTTTACCGGATGGTGTTGAAGTTTACGAAATAGACGGACCATTCTTCTTCGGAATTGCAAATAAACTGGAAGAAATGATGAAGCTAAGGGACGTAAAACCGAAAGTCCGTATCATCAGAATGCGTAAAGTACCGTTTATAGATTCCACCGGAATCCATAACTTAGAAACACTTTACAGGTCATCAAAAAATTCAAAAGTACAAATAATTTTATCCGGCGTTAATGATGATGTTCTAAAGGCATTAATTAATTCCGGTTTTGCTGATGAAATAGGTCGGGATAATATTTGTTCGCATATTGATGAGGCTGTCGTTAAAGCACGTTGGTTGGTTGAAAGCGAATAATAAACATTCTTAACATTATGAATATTAATATTTTTTAATAAAATTTATTTTCTTACAGAAAATTTTTAACATGAAATGGTAAACAGGTTTTGAATAGAATAAATCTAATCAAATAATAAAATCAATCTTATTCAATTATATGGGCACATCAACTATTTTTTCTTTGATCTTTTCAATAATTTATCTTTTATTGATTATCGGCACAATATTAATTGTTATTTCCGAAAATAGAAATCCCTCAAAAACAATCGCTTGGCTTCTACTTTTAGTTTTTCTACCGGCGATAGGAATTATCATGTATTTTATTTTCGGTCAGGATAGTAGAAATAAAAAATTTAAGGGCACTTCTTATCAGGACTTTTCAGACGAGCTTATTAATTCTCTTAGCGAATATCCGGAAAAACTTGATTTACGATCTAACAAAGAGAAAGTTAGAAAGGAATATCATACTTTAGTGGAATTATTAGAAAAGAGCGACAATTCTTGGATGACGTACGGGAATGATGTAGAAGTAATAACATTGGGAACGCGGAAATTCGAGTTACTTATAACAGACTTAGAAAGTGCACAAAATCATATTCATATGGAATATTTTTACTTTCGAAAAGATGAAACCGGTAAAAAAATCAGAGAAATATTGATGCGAAAAGCTTCGCAAGGTGTGGAAGTACGTTTTATTCATGAGAATGTTGCCAATATCGCAGTTTCGCCGCGATTTTATAATAAGATGAAAAAAGCCGGCGTAGAAGTTGTAAGATTTACAAAAAATAGGCTTTCATGGATAAGACGGCAATTGAATTTCCGTGATCACCGTAAAATTGTAATTATTGACGGTAAAGTCGGTTATTTAGGCGGAATGAATATAGGTAATGAATATGTTGATGATTGGAGAGATACTCATTTGCGAATTAAAGGTCAGGCTGTAAATGTTTTACAATCAACTTTTTTATACTATTTTTTCTGTTCGGGCGGAAAGAAAATTAAAAATTTCAATCCGTATTTTCCTCCTTATAATATTTATTCTGAAAATCTGATGCAAATTGTTCCGGAGTCACCTGCTTCAAAATGGCAATATTTACAGTTTTCAATGATTCATCTTATCAACATTACCCAGAAATACATTTACATTCAAACACCATATTATTTACCACCCGAACCATTATTGCAAGCATTACAAACCGCAGCTCTAAGAGGTGTAGATGTTCGAATAATGCTTTCTCATAAATCCGACTTTGCCTTTATGGATCCGGCAATTCATTCATATTATGAAGAATCGTTACAAGCAGGAATTAAAATTTTTGAACGGTTTGATAAATTTATGCATGCAAAATCTTTAGTTGCCGATGATTACATATCAATAATAGGTTCTGCAAATTTAGATTTTAGAAGTCTGGAGTTAAGTTTTGAAATTAACAGTTATATCTATGATGAAAATATTGCATTTCAAAACAAGCATATTTTTTTAAAAGAAATGGAATTATGTGAAGAATTATTTCTGGAAGAATGGATAAAACGTCCGTGGTATAAAAAATTAGCGGAATCGGTAATGAGATTGCTAAGTCCGTTGCTATAATTTTAAGTTTATTTCATTTAAACGACAAAAAACTATATTTACAAATTATTACCTCTTTATAAAATAAAATTAAATCATATTAAAAATGAAGACTCTATTTTTATCATCATTATTCATGGATGTAACGAATATTTTCCAAGAGTATGTTCAAGAAGATTTGAAGGGAAAAAGTATAACTTTTATTCCTACCGCAAGCATTCCAGAAACAATAAAATCTTATGTAATAAAAGCGAAGAAGGCTTTTGAAAAAATGGGATTAATTGTTGATGAACTGGAAATTACAGAATCATCAAAAGAAAAGATCGCGGAAAAACTCAAGCACAACAATTATATTTACGTTTCGGGAGGAAATACATTTTTTCTACTTCAGGAATTAAAAAGAAAAGAGGCTGATAAAATGATTATCGAACAGATTAATTCGGGAAAATTATATATCGGTGAATCAGCTGGTTCAATGATTTTATCACCGAACATTGAATATGTAAAAGATATGGATGATTGTACAATTGCCGAAGATTTAACCGATTTTTTCGCTTTAAATGTAATTGATTTCTATCCGGTTCCTCATCAAGGAAATTTTCCATTTGTGAAATCGGTAAAAAAAATCATTTCAAAATATGATTCGAAACTAAATCTGTGTGTGATAAACAATTCACAGGTAATTTCGGTCGAAGACAAAAAAATAAATATTTTATCAAAATAAATAATCAAAATTTAAATTATAATCAATTATGAAAAACAACATTAAATTATTACTATTCTGCGGAATTATCGCAACTTTTTCCGTAGCTTGCACATCATCAGGTAAAAACGACAAAGCGGTTTATGAAGGAAAAGATATAAGCAATGACGTTAGAATTCTGCGAGACAAAGTTACTAAAGAAGCAAGAATGGAAATTGATATTATCGGCGATTGGAATTTATATGCCGGAGAATCCGTGGAAACAATAGATTTCACAAAACCGGTTTTGATGGGAATTGCGGTTGGAACCTATCCTATTCCTTTAAAACAGGAAGATAGAAACAGAAGAATATATTTTCAATTAGTTACAGAAAATGCGAAAACTATTTTGGCCGAGCGGCACCTGCCGATGGAAGGCGGTTATAATTTTCGTGATATCGGCGGATATAAAACTTCTGATGATAATTACGTTTGCTGGGGAAAACTTTTTCGTTCCGATGATTTATCCAACTTAACGAAAACCGATTTAACTTATTTGTCAACTATTCCTATTAAAACAATTGTGGATTTCAGATCGGAAAGCGAAATTGAACAAGCGCCGGACAAAATTCCGCACGGAACAAAAAAACGTTTCGAAATAAATATTGAACCCGGAAATATTTTATCCGGTATTGACATGAATTTTACATCGCCAAATACTGCGGATACTTTGATGATGATAATGAATGAAACTTTTGTTCTTGATTCAACAATTATTGCTTCATATAAATATTTTTTCGAATTGATTCAAGATAATGAAAATATTCCATTAATTTACCATTGCTCAGCGGGGAAAGACCGAACAGGAATGGCAACTGCTCTGATTCTTTATTCGCTTGGAGTTCCTGAAGAAACCATTATGCATGATTATCTTTTATCTAATGTTTATTTGACAAACAAATACGAAACATACATAAAACAATATCCTGGAATGGCTTCCGTATTTACCGTTAAAGAAGAATTTTTACAAGCCGGAATTAGCAAGATAAAAGAGACTTACGGTTCTATCGAAAATTTTCTTCAAGAAGAGTTAGATGTAGATTTGAATAAGATGAAAAATATGTTTCTCTATTAATTGGTAATTAATCAAATAACAATTAACAAATAATAATTGAAGGATATAAATAAAAAAGGCGAATCTTATTGATTCGCCTATAATTAAGAAAACTAAAACTTATTGATATTACACACTAAGCTTTTACAACATGTTCACCGCCTTTTTTAATGGCGTCTTCATTAAGCGGAAGTAAATGATGATGTCTTGTTGGAATAGATTTTGCCAAACCTTTCATCACATTTTCCAATTTAACAACGGGGCGGATTTTTAAATAAGCGCCCAATACTATCATGTTGAAAATCTTAACGTTTCCCATTTCCGCCGCCAATTCGGTAGCATCAATTTTATAAACATTAATATCTTTACGTGTAGGTGGTTTTGTAATCCCGTTCGGATCATATAATAATACTCCGCCCGGTTTTACTGTAGATTCGAATTTATCCATAGAAGGTTGGTTGAGAATAATCGCAGTATCAAACTGATGCAGAACCGGTGAGCTAATTTGAGAATCACTCACAATTACAGTTACATTAGCTGTTCCACCACGCATTTCAGGACCGTAAGACGGCATCCAACAAACTTCAAGATCTTGCATAACACCGGAATAGGCAATAATTTTACCCATTGACAAAACACCTTGTCCGCCAAAACCGGCAATAATAATTTCTTCTGTCATAATTTTATATTTTTCCGGGTTTATTCTTTAATATATTGTTCATACTCGGAACCTTCAGGTTTTGTTGCATCCTTCAAGTCTCCTAATTGATAAAATTTAAACATATGGTCTTGCATCCATTTATTAGCTTTCACCGGATCTACTTTCCATCCTGAGTTACATGTAGAAACTACTTCAATAAAAGAAGTTCCGCGTTTTTCTTTTTGGTTTTCAAAAGCTTTTCTGATAGCTTTCTTTGTTTTACGAACTGCTGCTGCTGTCTCTACGGATTGACGAGTAACATAGCAAGTTCCCGGCAGTTGAGCAACCAATTCCGTCATTTTCATCGGATAACCGTTAAGTTCAACATCGCGTCCGTAAGGAGTAGTAGCTGTTTTCATACCAACTAAAGTTGTCGGAGCCATTTGTCCTCCGGTCATACCATAGATAGCATTATTAACAAAAATACAAACAATATCTTCTCCCCTGTTGCATGCGTGAAGAATTTCCGCTGCGCCGATAGAAGCCAAATCGCCGTCACCTTGATAAGTGAAAACGAATTTTTCAGGAAGTAAACGTTTGATAGCGGTACCTACAGCCGGAGCACGGCCGTGAGCTGCTTCTTGCCAGTCTATATCAATATAATTATAAGCAAAAACAGAGCAACCAACAGGCGAAACGCCGATAGTTTTTTCCTGGATATCCATTTCATCAATAACTTCAGCAATAAGTTTATGAATAACGCCATGGCTGCAACCAGGACAATAGTGCATTACATTGTCTAAAATCAATTTTGATTTTTTATAAACGATATTTTCTTCTTTGATAATATCTTTAAGTTCCATCTCTGTCATAATCTATCCTCCAATAATTTTAGTTTCAAAAGCTTCAAGTATTTCATCGGGTGAAGGGATGATACCGCCGTAACGGCCAGCCCATTCTACAGGAACTTTACATTCAACCGCGAGTTTAACATCCTCAATCATTTGACCGGCATTCATTTCAACACAAAGGATACCTTTTGTTTTAATACCGCGATCATGGATAACTTTAGTTGGGAAAGGATAAAGGGTAATCGGTCTGATTAATCCGACTTTGTGACCTTTAGCACGAGCCATTTCAATAGCTTTCTTACAAATTCTGGAAGCTAATCCGAAGGCAACAAAAAGATAATCCGCATCATCAACCATATATTCTTCGAAAAGAACTTCTTTCTGAATTTCTGCATATTTTTTCAGAAGTTCAATATTTCTTTTTTCCATTACAGAGGAATCAAGTTCAAGGGAAGTAACAACTCTATGGTTTTTACTACCGATAGTGCACCAATCACCGCATTGTTTTCTGATCTGTTCTTCAGTGCGGCGAGGAACAAAGTCATTAAGAACTACTTTTTCCATCATTTGACCGATAGCGCCGTCGGAAAGGATAACCGCCGGTGTACGATATTTAAATGCGAGGTCGAAAGCAAGAGTTACGAAATCATTCATTTCTTGCACTGAATTAGGAGCCAAAACAATAGCATGATAGTCCCCATGACCGCCACCTTTAACTGCCTGAAAATAATCGGCTTGTGAAGGTTGAATTGTTCCGAGACCCGGACCACCGCGTACCACATTAACAACTACACAAGGTAATTCGGCACCTGCAAGGTAAGACATACCTTCTTGCATCAAACTGAATCCAGGACTTGACGAAGAAGTCATAACCATTTTACCGCAGGCTGCACCTCCATAAACCATATTAATAGAGGCGACCTCACTTTCGGCTTGTAAAACAACCATTCCGGTTTCTTCCCAAGGCTTACGTAACATGAGGGTTTCCATAACTTCGGACTGAGGGGTAATAGGATAACCGAAATAACCGTCGACACCTGCACGGATAGCGGCTTCAGCAATCACCTCATTTCCTTTCATTAATCTTAATTCTCCCATTATTGCTTCTTTTTAATTTTCAACTTTAACTTTATAAACAGTAATAACACTATCAGGGCACACGGTAGCACATGCCGCACATCCGATGCAAGCATCGGGATTTACCATTTTAACATAATCGTAGCCTTTGCCGTTAACCTCGCCTCCATGTCCGAGAGTATCCGTTGGACAAGCAACGATGCATAAGCCGCAACCTTTGCAAAGCTCTACGTCAACTACAACTGCACCTTTAATTTTAGCCATAATATTTTTATTTTAATTATTAAATAGAATCCACAAAGTTACATCTTTTTGTTTGATTTGAAAGAAAAAAATTAATTTAAATGAAAAGGAATTACCTCTTTACCTATTTTTATTTACCTTTGTATTTTGGTTGTCTGGACAATGAAGTATTATTTTTTATTATCATTATTCAAAAATATTTATTTCTCTCTCGACGGTCAAATTTTTATACAACATACTTTTATATTACTATCTTAAACTTAAATAAATATTATAGATGAAAGGAAAATATTTTCTTATTATTAGCGGTGTTTTACTCGCTTTATGCGGATTAATATTCTTGATTAATAATATTATTGTAATCGGAAAGTTAGCAGCATGGTCTGAATTAGAAACTTTCGGTGATAAAGCTTTTAGAGTCGGGACTGTTATTTTACCTTTACTTTGGATTATTTCCGGAGTTTTTGGAATTCTGCTTGGAATCCTTCAATCCGACAGGTTATTTACCTTAGCAAATCAGGTTGGAACAAGGATTAATCTCATTACAATTACCATATTCGGCGGTTATATTGCCGCATGCCCGTTAGCATCATCTTATTACTTTGAAAACCTGGGGCATTGGTTTGGTTTTTCTGCTGAAAGTAACGCTTTATGGATTATTCTATATATTCTTATAGGCATAATAGTTATTTATTATACCGGCTTAGAAGCAGCATCGGAAGAATGGAATAGATTTGTTATTACGCGTTTTATTATGCGTGTTATAATTATTGCTGTTTTTATTCCTATATTTATCTCAGGACTTGATGTTAAAGAATTCAAAGGATTACCTCCATTTGTTTTTACTCTTTTTGCTTTTGTTTGTATAGGCGTATTTAATATTATTGGATACACTCCTTCATCGGATAATATGTTTCAGATAATTAAGAAGAAAGCTATAGGTGTAGTATGGTTATTTGCATATTATATGCTCTGTATGCTAATATTCGCACCAATAGTCCGTATTATTTTAACCTTTCCGCCAACAATTCAATACATTATTTTAATTGCCAGCATTGTTATTGGTTTAGGTAAAGGCGGCACAAGCGGAGATACTATCCAAGGAACCGACGGGCACACATATACCCGAGATTCGGGAGGATCATTTACAGACAATGGTGGAACCAGATATGGACGTTTATAGATTATCGATTATCTTAGATCTATCACTCTATTACTTCTTGTAATCTTCATGAAATGCAGCTACACGTTTTTCCAAATCATCAAATTGATCACGTCTAACCATTGATACGCAAGCTCGTAAGCCATCGCTCCTTTCGCTACCGGTAATTGCAAGGCTAATTGCACTAATTCCGTACGAAAGTAAATTTTTCAGCAAATCATGTCCATTCATTCCGGAATACGCAAGAGAGAAGTAAAATCCATCGGCAATCGGTGTATTTCCGTCTTTATCATAAACAATATAAAAGCCGTTATTCAAGAAAATTTCCTTCATAATATGGGCTTTTTCACCATATTCTCTAACGATCTTAATAAAATTATATTCGCCGTTATTAGCGGCTTTCAGAAGGGCTGCAAATCCGTATTGAGGAACATGTGCGGTTCCGGAACTCAAAGCATACAATGAGCCGTAAATCAAACATTTACCTAACAAATTCCAATTATAATACCTTAGTAAATCATCAGAAGTTGCAGCGGCAAGTTTATCGGACATTGCAATGAAACCCATTCTTTGTCCGGCATAGCTGAAAGCTTTTGAACTTGAAACGAGTAGAACATATTTATCTGTATAATTTGCAATTGTCGGTGGATAAGGCGGTTCTCCTGGAACAGAATAATCTTTCCTGAAATCCATTCCGAAATAAGCCAAATCTTCAACAGCAATAACATCATATTTATTACAGAGGTCCGCAATTATTTTCAATTCATCTTCGGTAAAGCAAATCCACGACGGATTATTGGGATTTGAATATAATAAGCAGGCAATATTACCTTTGGAAAGATAACTTTCGAGTTTAGCTTTTAATTTCTCACCTCGATAATTATATACATCGAAAGCTTCAAAAGGAACGTTCATTACTTTAACTTGTTGTTTATGAACCGGAAATCCGGGATCTATGAACAACACCGTATCTTTTCCTTTTTTAAACCTGGAAAGTGTGAGAAAAGTAGAAAAACTTCCTTGCATTGAACCGACACAAGGCACGCAGTTTGCAGGCTTAACATTGACATTCATAAATAATTTTAAAAATCTTGAAGCTTCATTTTTCAGCTCGGGAATTCCGTTTATATCAGGGTAAATTGCTGCTACACCTGATTTTAATGCTGCAATTTCAGCATTGATGGCAATATCGGAAACCGGTAATCCGGGAACTCCTATTTCCATTCTAATATATTTTTCACCCGAAGCTTTTTCCAGAGAATTTGCCAAGGCAGTAATTTCACGAATTGAAGTATGAGCTAAATCTGTAATGCCCAATTCTTGCATTCTTTCTTCAACGATTTTTTTATCAACTAATTCACTCATAAGTTATATTTTCAGATTTTATATTATATTAATTTATTTAGAATTTTGGATGCCATCTCAACGAAACGTAATATTTCACGAAAGGTTATCGCTTATTGATGTTATTTTTCGAATTTCAACTTTTACTAACCCTAATTCTGGCATCTACCGCAACTAAAGATGTTGAATTTCCTAACAAAGGATTGAGATCCATTTCAACGATTTCAGGAGCAGCTGTTACAAGAGCCGAAACTCTTTCAATAGTTTCAGCGAAAAGGTCTTCATTTACAGGTTCTTGTCCACGTACACCTTTTATAATTTTATATCCACGCAATTCTTTGATTAGAGATAAGGCTTCATGCTTATTCACAGGAGCAAGTGCAGCTTTCACATCTTTTAGAACTTCGATGAAAATTCCTCCTAGTCCGAAAAGTACCTGATGTCCGAATTTTTCTTCTTTGGAAGCACCTATAAACAATTCCGTTCCGAAATACATTTTACAAACCTCAACAGCGTAAGTATCTTTAATCTTAATTAAGCGGTTAAATTCTTTTCTAACAGTTTCTTCATCTCTAACATTGAGGACAACGCCACCAACGTCTGATTTGTGAACCGGACCGACAACTTTCATCACAACGGGAAAACCAAATTCCAACGCGCGTTTTACTGCATCATTTTCTGTTTTTACTTCCGCTTCTTGTTTTGAAGTGATTCCGGCCGCTTTCAACAAAGCAGCAATTTCATCCAATCCCAAATATCCGTTTTTACAATTGTCGATGACATTTCGAATCGTGACAAGATCAATATCAGGCATTTTCGGATTCAATGGTTGTGGCGGCGGAGTATTTGTGATTTTAGCGAGCGCGTTTCCAAAAACACATTCTTCCGGAAAATTAATCCTATGTTTATTATGAATAAAATCTTCTATTTCATCTTTAACATTAACAATTGAAGGTAAGATTGGAAAAATAGGTTTTTTAGATGTTTTCATTTTTTCATCAAGAACCTTATATACTTCCCAGTTAGCAAACAATCCGGGTGAGCCGAAGATTACGCACATCGCATCAATATTGTCGAATTTATCGTTACAATAATCAATAATTGTTCCGAGCTGCTCCGCTGTTCCGGTAGCCAAAAAATCAATCGGATTTCCTACAGATGATCCGGGAAATAATTTTGAGAGTAGTTCTTCGGCAGCAGGACCTTCGATATGCGGGACTTCCATGCCATTATTTGACAAAGTGTCTGTGAGCATAACTGCAGGACCACCTGCATGCGTGATTATTGCGATTCTTTTTCCGTGCACTTTCGGATGCATAAAAATTTCGCAAACAGTAGTCAATTCCTCTCTATTATGACAGCGAACGATTCCGGCTTTGCGGAAAAGAGCATCAACCGCAACATCGGAAGTTGCAAGAGCACCGGTATGGGAAGATGCGGCACGACTACCCGCTGAGGAATTTCCCGATTTAATTCCGGCAATTCTACATCCTTTATTGATAAGAGAAGCAGCATGTTTCAGAAGTTTTTGCGGATTTCTGATATTTTCCATATAGAGCATAATAACTTTTGAACTCTTTTCAGAATTGAAAGTATTATCAAGATGTTCAAGCACTTCTTCAATTCCGGTTTGTGCAGAATTTCCTACTGCCCAAACACTGTTGAAAGTTAATCCGTTTACCATTCCGTATTCCTTTATAAATACGGCAGTTGCGCCGGAGCCGGTAACAAAATCAACGCCATTTGATTGCAAAGGCGGCAAAGGTGCGTCAAAAGCACCGCAATAATTAACATTTAGGAAGCCGGTACAATTAGGACCTATAAGTGTTCCGCCGACTTTATTTATTGTATCAACAATTTCTTTTTCGTATTTTGCTCCTTCCTCATTCTCTTCGCTAAATCCTGCAGATAGTATAATAAAGCCACGCGTATTTTTTTCTTCGGCAAGAACTTTCACCGTATGAGGGCAAAATTTAGCGGCAATAGCAATTATTGCAAGATCACAGTTAGGAAGTTCTTCTACAGTATTATAAGACTTTACGCCTTGCACTTCCTGAAGTTTGGGGTTAACTACACAAACTTCGCCCTTAAAATTACTTTCCAAAAGATTTTTAAGAACTTTACCTCCGGGTTTTGTAATTTCGTTAGAGCCTCCTACAACTACAATACTGCGGGGGTTAATTAGTTTTTCATTTATCATATTAAAGTATTATTTAGTCCAATCTGAAATTTTTGTCTTCAAACTAACATAGTTTTTTGCAGCACCTAATGTTTGCACCGAGTGTGCATAATTGATTTCAAATTTATAAATGTTTATTCCGAGACCAAAAGAAAATCCTGCGAGACCTCGAATTTCGTTAACTCTCATTTCCCGAGATAATTGATAATCGTATCCGAGACGAAGGAAAACTATTTTAGCTATTGTAAATTCTCCACCTATGGAAAAATGGCGAAAAAGGTTATCGGCAAAAATTCCAAACTTAGATATGGTTTTAGTTTGATCTAAAGTAGGATCATCGTATCTGAGGTTCCACCTTTGAAGATCATGCAAAAGAATTGTAAATCTAAACGGTAAATGTTTTAATTGATGACTGATAGCATATTGAATCTCAAAAGGCATTTTATTTCTTTCGTCACCAAGTTTTACCAATTCGGCTCCCATATTACAAAGTATGAGCGACATATCGAGTCGTTTTTCTTCAATACGGAATGTTCCGGCAACATCAACTGCAAGCCCGAAAGAGCTGTATTGTTCATAAGAAGAAAAAAGCATTTTAAAGTTTGCACCAATACTCCAATGCGGAGTTAAATTTCTACCCCATCCTATTACAGCCGCAATATCGTTTGCCGAAAATGTTTGTCCGTTTGTTTCGCTTTCAGTATCAGCATAAGTAAATTTCGGATAATTTGCATAAATAATTGAGCCGGCAAAAGAACCGGCTTTATCAAAAGTGTGTGAATAAGATACTTGTCCGAATTTAATATCCGACAGATAATCTACAAAAGCTAATGAAAGATCATTGTTCATATTGGGATTTATCAAAGACGGATTTGCTGCCACGAGTTCCACGTCGTTATCATAAGTTGAAGAAAAACCTATTGCCATTGCCGCAAGCCTTGGAGAAGATGATGATTGTAATATATGATAAGAAGTAGTACCACCAGTTTGAGCGAAGACAGATATTGAAACTAACAAACAGATGATCAGGGATATAAAGTATTTTTTTCTCACATTAAAAAGTTTTTACAAAATTAATATTTTATTTGTAATAATATGTTTTATAACGAAAATTAATGTAAAAACGTATATAATTAACTGAGAGTTGAAAATTAAAAGTTGAAAGATTTTTTCAGTATTACAAACATCTCTTATTTATTTGTTCATGATATAATTTTAATCTTCGATTATACCTTATTAAATTTTCAATACAGCAGTATATTGCGATTTTGAATGTTTATCGGAACTTTTTTCCCCAAGCAAATCCTATATCTAACATCACATAAAAACCAACGTCCGATAAAACTTTTTGAAATCCGATTGCCGGTGTAAGAACTAAACCAAAGTTAGTTACCATTTGGTAGCCCATTACTGCTCTAAAATATAAAGCAACGACACTTCCGCCATATGCGAAAATAATATTCGGCCCAGCCACCATTGAGCCGTATAATCCGTTTCTTTCTCTTTTACCGCCTCTGACAGCTTCAAAACCACTATAAATCCCGAATCCTTCACCTTTTTTGGTTGACAGTAAATCGATTTCAATCGGAACACCTAACGATCTATTAATAGAAGGTACTACAGCGGCACGAATACAGAAAACATCATTTTTAAAACCTGAGATCAAATCAAGCGGTTTCAATCTGACGATTCCGCCCCAATCAGCACTTTGAGAAAAGGAAATACTGCAGTAAGCAATTAAAAATATTATGAGAAGAGAGATTTTTTTCATCTGTTATGTTTTTATTATTAATTATTCTATTTTAGTTAATTTATGAATATATCTTCCTTAAATTATATGAATTTGACTCTCCATAATGAATTATCGTACCAGGTTGCTACCAATTATTACCAAAATTTATTTGATTTGGAAAGAAATAAAGGGGATCTAACTCACTGAAGGGATCTTGTGTTGTTGCCTGAAATTTGTTAAATCCCTGCGTGAATGCCATTGATATTGAGGACAATAATAAAACGATAAGAAGCAAATTGTTTTTCATATTAAAATTATTTTTAGGGTTAACATTTGGTTTATTTAGATGTTTTATTTGGTTTACTTTTTATATAATCTTTCCACTCTTCTTCATTCTTCCATGCCCATCTTTTTTCTTTAAACCATGGATTAGCTGGTGGTATAGAATCTGCTTGGATAAAATGAGCTAAAGAATTATTATTTTCAAATTGGATTGCAGTATTACTAAGTAGATCTTGATAGCTAAAATATTTTAATGTTGTATCATCAATAATAAGAAATTTTCTTTCAAAAAAACTCCATGGAACTATAACATCACCTTGCTTAATAATCTGCATAATAATTGTGTCACCATGTATTGCATATATACCAAAACTTGTCCCCCACGATGGCTTTCCTCGTGTATTTATAACTTCAACATTGTTAGACATGTTTTTACTAATATCTTCTGTCGAGCTATTGTTTTTAAAATATATATGATGTATAACAGTTCCATCTTCATATAAAATAAAATTATAAGCAGTAGAATCTATCTCATAAGAATTTGATTTTATAAGTTTGTATCCGTCATATCCATGAAATTTTTGATGATAATTATAATATCTGTAAAAACCATCAATTTTTAATTTACTTCTTACATCTAAATTCTCATCACCAATTTTGTTGGTTAACTTCGGTAGAATCTCCCTCATTGCGCCACTGTATGTATAGCAGCCTAGAAAAGAAGTTAATATAAATATCATTATTAAATAAAAATTCTTTTTCATTATAAAAATAATAAATTATTTGTTTGACAATTTTTCAATATTAAATTCCTGAAATTCAAAGATTTTATCTAATAGTTCGATTTCACCACCATTTGCTGAGAATGATATTGCTTTTAATGTCGAATCATTTAAAATTATAAAATTTATGCTGTAAATATCATAAGAAAATATTTGAAATTTTCCTGCGTATATAATCTTTAATGTATCGTTAGAAATATCATAATAACCTTTATCAGGAATGTTGAAAGTAAAAACATCTTCTTCGAACTTCTTTTTGGAATTTAAATTATATTTGTATATTAGAAATTCCCCATTAGTTTTGAGAAAAAATGGATAATGTATACCATCAATTCTTTGATTATAATAATACCCATTGATTCTAATAATTGTATCAATTCCAGTATAATCTTTTTTCGGATTTTTTATTATCTGTCTTGCTTGTTTATAGTTGATGCCGCAACTACAAAACAAAAAAACAAGAAAAATTATTATTAAAACTTTTTTCATACTAACGTCCGTATAAAGAAAATGGATTATTATAACCTGTATAAAAATAAGGAGAACAATATTCTCCATAAGGAGTATAAAAGTAAGGAACATTGGTAAGCTTATGCCAACCATTTTGTGTTATATCTTGTACCATAGGATGATTTATGCCTATTCTTTCTATTCGATTGCCACTCTTATATCCAACATAGAAGGGACTTGAGAAAACTTTGCTATCATTATAAGTACCTTTTTTATTCTTTCCAAATATTCTGCTTTCATAATCCTCATCATAAATCATATCCGATTCACTTCTATAAGGGCTATTTGTATATACCGTTTTCCCAAAAACAAAGTCTCCTATTGAAATTTCAATAGCAGAAGAACGCCACCTGTCTAATCCGTCTCCAAAAAAATCATTCTCAATTCGTAGTGAACCGCCAGGAAAGAAAACAGATGCTTGCCCAACCATTTGGTTATTAGGATTTCCATCTTGCCCCACAGCATTTCCATAATAAGTTTGACCGTAACCTAATCCGTAACCTTTGTAGGTTAAGCTTGAATTCCATCCCCAATGGTTATTACCGTAACCGGCACCCAAACTTACATTAAAATCTTTTATATTTTGACTAACCCCAACACCCGCGTTAAATTCACCCATTAAGGAATACCCTACACTTAAATAGGCAGAACCACTTCCCCATGTATAGGAATATCCGGCATATACCCCTAAACCCAACATATCAAAACCTACAGAAACTTTATGACCGTCTGATTCATAAATAGTCCATTGAGTTGCCTCACTTAGGCCTGTCATTACTTCATTTGTTTCATTAAATGCTGTTTGAAATGGTTGATTATCTAAATTACTAAAGAAAAAGCAAGTGTAAAAGAAAACATATGCAGCCATTCCCAATGTCTCTCCATCAGGATCCGTATACATCAACGGGTTTCCCATACAGTAGCTGTATCTGTTAAAGCCCATTGCAGTGGCACTTTGTACATACGGATCAGGAGATAGGAATAACCCCAATGCAGGATCATAAACCCTGCCCTTCATGTGGATTAACCCGAATCCCTCTATATGCTCATGACCTGTAAAACCTTTATAGATATATATCGGAGTTGTTATGTTCGTGTTTGCCCATGTTATAGGATTTCTTCTGTTACCCCAAACATCATAACTGAAACTCTCCTCTACTCTAATACTGTTGTTATTTATGGATAATACTTTTACCACACTGCCTAAATGGTCTTTTAACAAATACAACATTTTGTCATCAGTTGTTCCAGGAGCATCATATTTTACTACTCCGGAACCAAGATAGGATAGTTTTGTTTCTGCATTGTTATTATCTATCCGTAATTCATATTTACCACCGCCTGCATAGTATGTCGTATAAGTATTACCGTTTTTAGTTTCCGTTTTCTTTATTAGCTCATCCGACGTACCATGTGTATAAGTTACCGAATTATTTCCTGATATTATTGAAGATACCCTTGCCCTGCCGTCTATCATATTATGATCGTAGGATATATCTAAAGGGTTATTTGTTGCAGTAGTAACTCCCGAACTTTTAACTCCATGATGTGGGAAACCAGAATATCCGTAATTGCCGATATTTTCTTTTTGTGATATTTTGTTGCCTGAATAGGAAATTCTCGTTTGGTATTCCGGCTCGGTTGAGTTTAAATTTGTAGTTTCCCAACCGATAAGACGGTTTTGGGTGTCATACTTAAACCATTCTTTTTTGTTTACTCCGTTTGCGGCATCAGTTCGATAATGCATGTTACCGTCTCCCCTGTAACCGTAAGACATGTTTTGATAAATATTACTTCCTTTTAAACCTGTGATATTAGTTAATCTTCCTTGATTGTCAAACTCTTTTGTTACGGTTATATTATTGCCTAATATGTATTTACTTAATTGTCCCTGTTCGGCATATTGTTTGGCTTCCCAAATAAGTGTTGTGCCCAGGAATTTTTTAACTGTGTAGCCATAAGTATCATATTCATAATTTAATGTAGAGTTAGCAACATCACCTGCAGAATGCGGATAAATCTCCTTTGTTAATTTTCCATATGAATCGTACTGATAACCGAAAATAAAGGACTTTCCATCTGTTAAAATAGTTTCTGTTACTTCGTTTAAACGCAAGTATTCGTCATAAGAGTACTCTTTTTTAGCTGTTGTACTTGTCTCACTTAGAAGCATGCCTTTTGTTGGTAAATTTTCGCTGTAAAGATAAAAATCATCAGGTTAAATAATTAAAGATTATTTAAACATGAGTTTATCTTTCTTTAAT
>JAISNV010000020.1 GCA_031276035.1 Bacteroidales bacterium
TTTCCATAATACGTGACTTTGTTTCTTGTACTTACTCATAAAACAAAGATATAATTTTTTGGCATAGCCAACAGAACATAACCACCTCCAAAGGAGGTGGATTTTTAAGATAAATTAAATGATGGCATTAATACCATTGTAATTAATGAGGCAATAATTACGGATTTCGGTAATAAATCATTTATGTACCTTATCATTAGAGGTGAATCAAGTATTTATAGTGAAGATTCTCTCTTTTCTCAAAATTACTCTATAGCATACCCGATCTCAATTCAAGAAGAAAATATCAGTTATGGACATGAAATACCTTCTACACACACTTGCACATCCGGACAAGGAGAATATAGATGTTCTTGCTGTAACTATTTAACTAATAATAATGGAGTAATTATCGGATGCAAATGCTTGGTGTTCCGGCAATGGTTATTACGGGCTTTGCCCACATACCAAAACTACCATCGGAAATAATAAATCCGGAAATAATTTTACTATTAGTAAAATCGTTAATTAATTACTTTTAATCAAGAAATTAATATTCTAATAATAAAATTTATTTATGTCAACTATCTTTAATACCCAAAAAACACAACAGCTAAAAAAAGTATTTTTAATTTTATTTTTATTCTCAGCTTTCGTAAGTTCAGGCCAAGTTTCTACAAACCAATTTCAGGAAGATTTAGATTTCATTTATGAAAATTTAAAAAAATCCGCATCATACCAAACTCAAAAAGATAAACATTCTGCCGTTCAATCAAAATACGAAGAATTGAAGCAAGAAAACATCAATTCAGAACCGGATATTATTGAAAGTTATATCAAATTTTATGAATTAATAGACCAGTTGGTAGATAATCATAATTCTATTAAAAGCAATACAAAAAGCTTCTCTTACAAAGATTTATCAGACAATGACTTTCTTTATAGTATAAAAAGTAATCCTGAATATAATTTCTATCCGAAGGTAAAAATAAACTTAGATAGCTTGGAAGCCTCTCTTTCGACACGGAAAATAAACGATTATGAAGGGATATATTATAAAGAATCTCACTTCAAAATAGCCATTTTCAAAAATGAAGATAATTTATTGCAAGGAGTTGTTTTAGAGACAACTATTCCTTCGTGGGAACGCGGTGAAACTATACTCTACCTTTCGCCTAAAGGAAATAACCGCTTCCGTATCTTTACGGGAACATTCATTGACAAAAGGCTTATTTCATCAATTGAGTATTTTAAAGATGGCACTTTCAAAACTTTTAAATGGGAAAAACAGACATCAAAAGAAGATTTTTACAATGCAGATTATCCTACTGAAATGTATGTCATCAATAAAATAAACGATTCATTTACTTATGTTAAGTTAGGAACTTTTAACTCTTCCAATGATGGCATTAAGCAATCTAAAGAATTTTATGATAAGATATCGAATTCTTTAAAAACCGAAAATTTAATTGTAGACATAAGAAACAACAGAGGCGGCGGCGATAAAAATTCGAAAAAATTCTACCAATTATTCAAAAAATTTAATGGTAAAATTTATCTGTTGACAAATTATTATACGTCGAGCAATGCGGAGCAATTTACCTTAAAAATGAAATCTTTAGATAATGTTACTGTTCTGGGAGACAGAACATCAGGGATAATTACTTATGGACGAAATTATCCTAAGGAATTTGAAACTCCTTCAAAAAGATTTAAAATTCATTTTTCCGATTTAAAAGATAATTGGAGTGAATACTTACAATATGAAAATGTTGGTATAGAACCGGATATTTACTTAGAATCCGATTCAGATTGGGTGGAAACTATTGTTAAACAATACGGTCGATAGTAAACGCCAGTATTTTTAAAGGTTAAATTAATTGTATTTTTAAAACATTTATTTCCGTACAGTCTTTAATTTTTTGATAAAGCATAGAAACAGATAGTTTTGCCCAATAAGATGCGATATTTTAATGAAAGTATATTTTTGATTTAATTTCCCAGTATATATTCAGAAATATTTATAATCAATTCCTTTTCTTAATAATTTTATATTAATTTTTTATACAACTATTATATCATTACGCTACATGCAATCACATAATATTTTGTTCGTAATTCTGTTAATAAATATTTCCTCAAGTAGTGTAATTATTAAGCGAATCGGATAATTTTGCATGTTAGATATTCGTTTGATTTTAAATTTGAAAATTATGAAGAATAAAATAATATTAACATTCGCAGTCTTTGTGCTTGTATTTCAGTCATGTGTGCCGACAAAACAGTTTAAAGATTTGGAAAAATCTTGTCATGATGAAAGAATGACTCTTCGAGAACAACTTCAAAATGCGGAAGAACTCAATAAAGAACATGCTTCGGAAATTTTTAATCTGAATAAACATATAAATATACTTACTCAAGACTCTATTGATCTTTCAGAAGATCTGCAAATTAAAACTTTGGAATTGGATAAACTTACCAGACAATTTGAAGCCTTGCAAAGAGAAAATGAGTATTTATCAAGCGGAATGAACAATTCCTCAAAAAAGCTTTTGCAAGATTTTCAAGATTTGCAGAACCAACTTTTGGAACGAGAAGATATACTCAACGAAAGGGAAAGTCAACTTTTGAAATCTCAAAAGGAAATTGAATCACGTAATAAAAAGATTGAAGAACTAAATAATATTTTGGCTCAACAATCAAAGGAGTTGAAAAATTTGAAGAATGAAGTTATTAATGCTTTGAAGAGCTACGACGGTCAAGGTATTGATATTGTAGAGAAAGGCGGAAAGATTTACGTTTCGATGGATGAAAACCTGCTTTTTATGTCTGGAAGTTACAATGTTGCTCCCGAAGGCAAGAAAGCAATCGGTAAATTAGGAACTGTTCTGGCACAAAACCCAAACATTAATGTTCTAATTGAAGGTCATACGGACAATGTACCATATAACGGCAGCGGACAACTAAAAGATAATTGGGATTTAAGTGTAATGAGGGCAACAAGTGTTGTTAAAATTCTTTTGGAAAATAAAAATATTGATCCTAAACGATTAACAGCAACCGGACATGGTGAATATCAACCAATCACAAGTAATTCCACATCTGAATCAAGGGCAAAAAACAGACGAACCGAAATTGTTCTTGAACCGAATTTGCAAAAGTTATTTGAATTACTTGAAAAGTATTAAAATTAATTTAAAAAAAAATAATTCTAAAATATTATTGTAGCTTTTATGAAAAACCATAGAATATTAGTATTTATATTTTCAATATTTGTTTTTATTATACTAATATTTTATCCTAATCAATCAATAGTTGTTGAAGCGCCGGAATATCAAAACAAAATATTAACTGAAGATTTACTTAATATAAACTTGATTTTAAACTCCGAAACCTCGCAAATTATTGACGAAACATTAAATCGTTATTGCAAGATTACCGGATTTAACGGTGTTGTAATGATTGTAAATAATGGGGATTTGGTCTTCAATAAGGCTTATGGCTACGCTAATACAGGTAAAGACAAGATTCCGATGGCAACGGATATGCCATTTCAATTAGCATCCGTCAGCAAACAATTTACCGCCGCTGCCATCATGAAATTGAAACAGGATAATTTGCTCGATTATGATGATAATGTTTACTCATATATTCCTGATTTTCCATATAAGGAAGTTACAATCAAACAACTACTGAATCATACTGCCGGCATGTTCAATTACATGTATCTTCTTGAAAATAACTGGAATAATGAAAATAAATTTGCAAATAATGATACATTAATGCGAATGATATCGAAATCTGGATTACCGCTTTATTTTACTCCGGGTAAACGTTTTGATTATTCAAACACTGGTTACGCGGTTTTGGCTTCGATAGTTGAGCATATCAGCAATAAATCTTTTCAAGATTTTATGGATGAAAATTTCTTTACTCCCTTAGGAATGAAAAACACTTATGTTTCAACCGGAACTAATATCACAGATAATTCCGTAAATGGATTTGTTCGTTATAGAAGTCGTCTTTATCCCTATGAATACACTATTCACGATGGAATTGCCGGAGACAAAGGAATTTATTCTACATCATGGGATATGTATAAATGGGATAAATCCCTTTATAATTATAAAGTCTTATCGAAAGAAATTTTGGAAGAGGCTTTTAATCCTACAGTTATCAACAAAAGGAAAGTTGTTCCTTACGGTTATGGGTTTAGATTGAAAGAAGAAAACGGACAAAAAGTTGTTTATCATAACGGTATGTGGGAAGGTTTCAGAATTAACTATTATCGTTATCCCGAAATGAAAAATACAATTTTAGTTATGAATAATTGTGGTTTTAATGTAAGTTCATTAACATCAAAAATCAAATCTATTGTCAACAATATCGAAAGCGAAGAAATTGGAACTAAATTTGTAATTAACAGTATTTTAAACGGAAATTTAGAAGTCGCAAAATACGCATATTATCTTGCCAAGTATGAAGATAATTTTAGTCAGGAAAAATTTGACTCTATAACAGAGTATTTATGGGAGAAAAAATATTACCAATATTATAATGATTTT
The DNA here is from genome assembly GCA_031276035.1 of Bacteroidales bacterium. NCBI lineage: Bacteria > Pseudomonadati > Bacteroidota > Bacteroidia > Bacteroidales > Bacteroidales bacterium. The sequence continues at coordinate 4,545 of JAISNV010000020.1, forward strand.
ATTTTCATTATACCAAAGACTTTTTAAAGCGAAATACTTTTTATACAATAGAACAAAGAATTAACATACTACAGGTCTATACTTTGTATTATTATGAGTTCCTAAAACACTTAACTCCACCCTACTATATCCAATTAATATATAACATTTATAATCCAGATATAATTAATTACCTATATCCGCTTAATGTAAAAACATTCCGGCAGCCATTCTTAAACAAACCATACATTCCTGTTCCCAATAATATTTTCGATATAAATTCCTAATTAATAAAAACCGATGTGTTTATTTAAGTAAAATCAGTCAGTAAAATGATTCCCGTTACATTCCCTCACGGACCTATTCCTCACCATCATCCTTGGCAGCCTTAATCTGATTCTTAATTATATAAATCAAATCCGAATTCTCCTGCTGCAAATTCCTTACATGGT